>NZ_JBMDIJ010000134.1:0-10431 GCF_057808595.1 Pseudomonas sp. FG98
AGACACTGTGGCTGGCCCAGATCCCTGTGGGAGTCGGCTTGCCGACGATGAGGCCTTGGGGATCAATGGACGCAGCCCGGTCCACCCGGGCCACGTCTTTCCTGGATTTACTTCACGCTACCCGGCAGTGCATAGGCGATCACGTAGTCGCCACGGTTATCGTTGGTCCCGGTACGGGTGGCGCCGCCGACGGTGACCACGATGTACTGCTTGCCATCACGGCCGACATAGGACATCGGCGCACCCTGCCCGCCCACCGGCAGGCGACCGCGCCACAGCTCTTCGCCGGTGTCGTTGTCCAGGGCGCGGATGTAGTAGTCCAGGGTGCCGTGGAAGAAGGTCAGGCCGCCCTTGGTCACCAGCGGGCCACCCATGGTCGGCATGCCCAGCGGGATATGCACGCCCGGCACGATGCCGTGCACCGGCGCATCCTCGATGCTGCCCATCGGTACCTGCCATTTGGTCTTGCCGGTGTTCAGGTCGATGGCGGTCATGCTGCCGAACGGCGGCTTGAAGCACGGCACGCCCAGGGGCGAGACGAACATCGAGCGCTCCACGCCCCACGGCGTGCCCAGCTGCTCGGAGTATTCGCCTTCGGTGCTCGGCTTGAGGCCGGTGCGACGGGCATCTTCACGCTTGATGAAGCGCCCCCACTGGGCCATGCGGATGTCGTTGACGATCAGCGTGCCGGTGGACGCATCCAGCGCGCCGCCGCCCCAGTTGAAGCCGCCGTAGTAGCCCGGATAGATCAGCGTGCGCTGGCCTTCGACCAGCGGGGTGAACTCGCCCTCCCAGCGCATTTCCTTGAAGTCGATGCGGCACATCAGCTGGTCGAAGACCGTACCGCCCCACATGTCCGACTCCTTGAAGCGCTCGGTACCGACCGAGAGCTGCGAGTACGGCTGGGTCGGCGAGATGCGCATGCCCGGCACGCCGTCGGTGGCGACTTTGCGTTGCTCAACCGGGAACACCGGGGTGCCGTCACGACGATCGAGGACAAAGATCTGCCCGCGCTTGGTCAGGGCGATGACCACCGGGGTCTTGCCGCCTTCCTTGTTGGGCAGGTCGTAGAGGATCGGCTGGGCCGACACGTCGTAGTCGAACATGTCGTTGTTGGCGGTGCGGAAGTGCCACTTGTCGACGCCGGTGTTCACGTCGATGGCGACGATCGAGTCGTTGTACTCATCGGAGCCGGGGTGACGGTCGCCGTTCCAGAAGTCCGGGGTCTGGTTGCCGGTGGGGATGTAGGCCAGGCCCAGCACCGGGTCGTAGGAAGCGGTGCCCCAGAAGTTCGGCGAGTCGCTCGGGTAGTTCTCGCCTTCCGGCAGCGGTACGCCACGCTTTGGATTCAGCGCGTCCCAGGCCCACAGCAACTGGCCGGTGCGCACGTCGAAACCACGGGTCACGCCCGAGGGTTCACCGGTCTTGAGGTTGTCGTTGATCTTGCCGCCGACGATCACCACGTTGCCGGCCACCAGCGGGGCCGAGGTCAGGTAGTAGGAGCCGTCGGTGTTGGGACCGATGCCCTTGAGCAGGTCCACTTCACCGTGCACGCCGAAGTCTTCGCAGGGTTTGCCGGTAGCGGCATTCAGGGCGATCAGGCGGGCATCGACGGTGGTGGTGATGATGCGCCGGCGGCATGCAGCCGGCTCGCTGGCAACACTGGCAACGCTCGGCTCGACCGGCGTCGAGGCGTTTTGCGGGGCCTTGTCGGCATCGTAGTAGCCGACGCCACGGCAGCGCTTCCAGGTCTTGTTCGACGGGGTTTCCTTGATCCGCGGATCGTACTTCCACTTCTCGGCGCCAGTGACCGGGTCGAGGGCGAAGACCTTGTTCAGCGGGGTGCACAGGTAGACCGTGTCGTCCACCTTGAGCGGCGTGCCCTGGTACTCGGCGCCGTCGATCGCCAGGTCGCCGGTACGGAAGGTCCAGGCGACCTGCAGATCCTTGACGTTGGCCTTGTTGATCTGCGCGAACTGGGCGAAGCGCTCGCCGTGGGTACCACGGCCATAGGCGGTCCAGTCCTGGCCATCGGCTTCACCAGCGTCTGCCGCGACCACGGGCGATACCGCGCCCTTCTGCGCTACGACGGTCGGGTGCGGCTTGAACATACCGACACCAAAGCCGACCAGGCTGGCGATCAGGGCCAGGCTGATGGCGGCACGCGGGCCCTTGCCGAGGAAACGGCGATTGCCATCCAGCAGCGGCACCAGCAAGGTCAGCACCAGGGCGATGACGATGAAGGTCATCAGGCGCGGGACCAGTTGCCAGAAGTCCAGGCCGACCTCGGCCAGCGCCCATACCACGGTGATCAACAGCAGCGCCAGGGCCAGCCAGGTAGCGACGACCTTGCGTCGTACCAGGCATACGCCGCTGACCAGCATCAGCAGGCCGGCCAGCAGGTAGTATCCGCTGCCGCCCAGGGCAATCAGCTTGCCGCCGCCCAGGGTCAGACCGACCCCGAGCAGGGCCAGGACCGCGCCGATGACAATCGGCACGATGGCTTTCACATTCATATCCATTCCTAAGGTTGGTGCGGCCTTCGCCACATCGTTCAGATCGATGCCCGGGCGCTCCCCGCCCCCGCACATCTCCAGCAAGCTCCTGCAGTGCAAGCAGCCGACCGATCCGTGGCAGTTCCGTCAAAAACCATGAGAGCGCTCTCATTTCTGGTGAGATTTCGCCGTGCAACATCCGACCCAGACGTGCCGCGAAAAATGAGAGCGCTCTCATTCGTAACGGAAAAAATGGCGACCGATCCTGGTCGCCATGCAAACGGGCGGAATGTTATGAATTGTTACATCCTGAGTCAATCTGACGCAGGCAATAAAATGAGAATAATTATCGACTGTCTGCGGGTGCCGCCGTGGACCCGCGCACGATGAGCCTGACGGGCATGTCCAGCCGACGCTTGCGCGGCAGGTTGCCGGAGAGGATCGCCTGCAGGGATTCCACCGCGGCCTGGGCCTGGGCTTCGGTGTCCTGGCGCAGGGTGGTCAGGGCGAACAGGGCATTGGCCGCGTCGGGGATATCGTCGAAGCCCACCACCGAGACATCGTCCGGCACCGACAGGCCCATGCCCTTGAGCCGGTCCAGCACGCCCAGGGCGATGAAGTCGTTGGAGGCGAAAATCGCCGTCGGTGGCGTCGCGCTGGCAAACAGCGCATCCACCCCTGCCCGGCCCGATGCCGCGTTGTGCCGGCCATGAATCACCAGCGGCTGCAGCCCGGCCTCCCCCATGAAGCGACTGTAGGCGTTGGCCCGCTCTTTCGAGGACGGCTCGCGCGCACCGGCCAGGTGGGCGATGCGCCGATGGCCTTGGGCATACAGGTGCTCCATGGCCAGGCGCACGCCGCTGTCGTCGTCCACGGCGATGGAGATCACCCCGGGGTGGCTGACCCGTTTGCTGCCGATGAACACGCAGGGCAGCTTGTCGGCGATCTCGCCGATCACCTTCGGCTGATGGGCCGGCCCGAGCAGGATGATCCCCGCCGCGCGCAGGCTGAGCAGGCGCTCGACTTCCTGCAGCGCACCGGCGTCGTCCATCGAGCGCAGCGAGGCGATGCCATCGAAGCCGGCGGCCAGCAGGCGGCGGTCGACGGCCTGGGCCAGCTGGATATGAAAGGGATTGTTCGGGTCGCCGAGGATCAGGCCGACGATGGACGAGCGCGCCGACACCAGGCTGCGCGCCGCGAGGTTGGGCCGGTAGTTCAGGTGGGCGGCGATGGCATCGATGCGCTCGCGGGTTTCCGGACGCACGCCGGGGTCGCCACGCAGGGCACGGGACACCTGGGCACGAGACATCCCCGCCGCTTTGGCGACGTCGTCCAGGGTGGTGAAGGGTTTGGCCATGAAGTTCTCGACGGCGGCAGCGAAAAGCGCCGGGAGGATAGCACAGGGACGTGTCAGGCCCTTGGGGTACAAGGCGGCAGCGAGACTCGACTGAACTTGCCGGGATTGTCTAAGATCGGACCTTTATCGTTTCAGCGTATTTCAGCTTGAGGAGTCTCATGTCGATTCAGGAAGCACCGCCGCCGCTCGCCGCATCGAAGAGCAGCATCGTGAAAATGGAGGCGGCGATGGCGTTGGGGAGTTTCGCCATTGGTACCGGCGAGTTCGCCATCATGGGGCTGATGCCTGATGTCGCCAGCAACCTCCAGCTCAGCGAACCCGAAGTCGGTCATGCCATCAGCGCCTATGCCCTGGGCGTGGTGGTCGGAGCGCCAGCACTGGCCATTCTCGGCGCCAAGCTGCTGCGCAAGCACATGCTGCTGTTGCTGATGGCGCTGTATGCGCTGGGCAACCTGGCCACCGCGTTCGCCCCTTCCTTCGCCGGCCTGGTGGCGTTCCGCTTTATCAGCGGCCTGCCCCATGGCGCCTATTTCGGCATCGCCGCGGTGGTGGCGTCGAGCATGGTGCCAAGCAACCAGCGCGCCGGCGCCGTGGCCCGGGTGATGATGGGCCTGACCCTGGCCATGCTGCTGGGCAACCCCATCGCCACCTGGCTGGGACAGTTCTTTGGCTGGCGTTCGGCGTTCGTCCTGGTAGGCGCGATCGCCCTGTGCACCATCGCCCTGGTCTGGCGCTTCGTGCCGCAGCCGAAGGATGAGCCGCGCAGCGATCCGCGCAAGGAGCTCCAGGCATTCCGCCTGCCCCAGGTGTGGATGGCGCTGGGTATCGCCTCCATCGGCTTTGCCGGGATGTTCTGCGCGTTCAGCTACCTGGCGCCGACCATGCTCGAAGTGACCAAGGTCTCGCCGCAGTGGATTCCCTTTGGCCTGGCGGCCTTCGGCATTGGCGGGATCGTCGGCAATATCGCTGGCGGCAAGCTGTTCGACCGCCTGGGCTTCCGTGCCGTGGGCCTGGTGTTGCTGTGGTCCATCGCCGTGCTGCTGTTCTTCACCGTCGCCGCCCAGGCGCTGTGGTCGATTCTGCTCGGTATCGGCCTGGTCGGCACCATGATCGCCCTCGCCGCGCCGTTGCAGATCCGCCTGATGGATATCGCCCATGAAGCGCCGAGCCTGGCCGCGGCGTCGAACCATGCCGCGTTCAACCTGGCCAATGCCCTGGGGCCGTGGCTGGGTGGGATGGCGATCAGCGCCGGACTGGGCTGGACCAGTACCGGCTATATCGGCGCGGCGACGGCGCTGGTGGGGCTGGGGATTTTCCTGGTAGCGCGGCGCATGAAGGGCGGGCACTAGCGCTTGCTGATCCGCTGGCGCTCCTGCTCGTGGCGGATGCAGCCGTCGTAGTAGGTCTTCTTCACCGAAGCCGGTTGCAGGCGACTGCGGCTGGCATAGGTCTGCTCGGTGATACCCAGGGCCATCTTCGGCATCCAGCGCTCTGGATACTTGCGCACCTTGAGATTCTCCCGGGCCCGCCACAGGGTGGTCCCGGAGAGTTTCGAGTGCTGTGCCGAACGGGCCACTTCCGAGCCCCAGCGGCACATCTCGACCTGCTTCCTGTTCAATC
Organism: Pseudomonas sp. FG98; assembly: GCF_057808595.1. Taxonomy (NCBI): domain Bacteria; kingdom Pseudomonadati; phylum Pseudomonadota; class Gammaproteobacteria; order Pseudomonadales; family Pseudomonadaceae; genus Pseudomonas; species Pseudomonas sp. FG98. The sequence goes on from NZ_JBMDIJ010000134.1 coordinate 5,473, forward strand.
CCTTGGCCTGGGCCGACGTCATCACTGTCATCAGCACCAGCGCTGCCACACCTGTATATCCGAATCGCATCTGGAAAAAGGCCCTACTGTCCAAGAAGCGAAAAATGCTATGCGAAAACAAGGGGTTGAAAGGGCCATCAGTTTGCAATTTGCGCTGTTGCCGATGGCCTCATCGCCGGCAACGCCGGCTCCCACAGGGGTGAGAGCTGGCTTCAGGACTTGAACCGCCCTACCAGGGTATGCAGCTCCTGCGACAGCTCCGACAGGCGTCCGGAATCCTCCCGCGCCGACCCGGCCAGTTGCTCGACCACCCGCGCCTCGTCGTAGATCTGCTGGATATGCCGGTTGATCTCTTCGGCCACGCTGTGCTGCTCCTCGGCGGCGGCAGAGATCTGCAGGTTCTGGTCGCGGATCTCGTTGACCGAGAGCTGGATGCCTTCGAAGCTGTCCCGCGCGCTTTCGATGGAGGAGACGCTGGCCCGGGACAGGTCCAGGCAGCTTTCCATCTTTTCCGAGACTTCCTGGGTCTTGCTGCCGAGGCTGTTGAGCAACTGGTCGATCTCGCCGGTGGAGTCGGAGGTGCGCTTGGCCAGCGCCCGCACCTCGTCGGCGACCACGGCGAAACCACGGCCCTGGTCACCCGCCCGCGCCGCCTCGATGGCGGCGTTGAGGGCCAGCAGGTTGGTCTGCTCGGCAATGCCGCGAATGGTGCCGAGGATCTGGTTGATGCTGCGGCTGCCGGCTTCCAGTTCGAGCATGGCCTGGGACGATTCGACCAGGCGGCTGCCGAGGCGATTGACGTTCTCGGTCGTCAGCTCGATCTGCTGCTTGCCCTCGGCAACCCGGCGATGGCCGCTCTCGGCGGAGTCGGCGGCGCTGCTGCAGGAACGCGCGACTTCGTTGGCGGTGGCGACCATTTCGTTGAACGCGGTGGACACCAGCTCCACCGCCTCGCGCTGGCGGCCAGCCGCCTCGTTCATGTTGCCGGCCATCTCGCGGTTGGCCTGCGAGGCATCGTGCAGGTTGGTCGAGGCCGCACCGATGCGCTGGATCAACTGGCGGATGGCAGCGAGGAACTTGTTGAACCAGCCGGCCAGTTCCGCGGTTTCGTCCTTGCCCTGGACCTTCAGGTCCTGGCGCAGGTCGCCCTCGCCTTCGGCGATCGATTGCAGACCGCTGCTGACCTGGCCGATCGGCTTGACGATGACCTTGGAGAAGGCCGCCGCGATCACCGCAAAGAGCAGGCCCAGCACCGCGACGATAGCGGCGGTCAGCCAGGTCATGCGGGTGGCGGTGGCCATCACTTCCTTGTGTTCGATCAGGCCGACGAAGCGCCAGCCGAGGCCCGGCGAAGTCCACACATTGGCCATGTAGCGGACCCCGCCGATTTCCACTTCGGTGGAACCCTGGGTGGTCGCCGCCAGCCTGGCGTAAGGCTCGCCGAGATCCTTGAGCGGCTTGAAGCTGTGGCCGCTGTCGCGCGGGTCGACCAGCACGATGTCGTTCTCGATCAGCATCACGTAGCCGCTGTCGCCGAGCTTGATGCTCTTGACCAGCTCGGTGAGGTTCTTCAGGGACACGCTGACCACGAACACGCCCTTGGCCTTGCCGGCATCATCGAGCATGGCCCGGGCAGTGCCGACCAGCGCCACGTCGTCCTTATCGTAGTAGTAGGCCGCGGTGCGCACGGTCTTGCCGGGGCTGGCCATGGCCGCCTTGTACCAGGGCCGGGTGCGCGGGTCGTAGTTGGCCAGCTTCGGATCGTCCGGCCACTTGGCGTAGCTGCCGTCTTCCAGGCCGATGGAAAGAATGGCGGCGGCCGGGTGGGTTTCGCCGTACTGGGCAAACTGGGCGATTACCTGTTTGGCGCTGTCCGGCAATGGTTGCTGGGCGGCGTCGGGGCCTTCGTAATGTTTCAGGCTGGTTACAGAGGTGTATACAGGATCCTTGGCCATTTGATCGACGTTCTGCAACGTGCCATCGAAGAACTGGCGCATGTTGCCGTCGATCTGGCGAATTTCACGGGTGCTGCTGTCGAGGAACTGGCTGACCGCGTCAGACCTGGTGTTGCTGACGGAGATGATTCCGACCAGGCTGACCGGGAGGATGGCGACAGATATGAAGGCAAGGGCGAGCTTGGTTTTTATTTTCATACAGGGGTCACAATCCGCTGAAAGTTGAGCAAGTAGTCAAGTAATGGCGACTTGCCATCTTTTAGTTTTCGGCCGGACCACGGTGAATCTTTAGCGGTAATTTTGTGTACAAATTATCAGTTTCGTGAATCCACAGATTGGATTGCCCATCCTGGTGGATTTCCAGCGCTTGCAGTGACTGCCCCAGACAGGGGCCGAGCAGGCAAGTGCCATCAGCGGGATCGAACAAGGCGCCATGGGCGAAGCAGACAATGTGCTGGCCGTCGCCGGACATGAAACGGTCCTTGCGGTACTGCATGGCCACGTCAAGGTGGGGACAGAGGTTGCGGTAGGCCTTGACCTGGCCTTTCCATTTCAAGGCGAGGACGGTGTCGCGGCCTTGGTGCCAGGGGTCGAAGCCAAGGGCCTGGCCTTCTTGCAGGTGGTGTTCGGGGCAAAGAAATACGGGGGTTGCTGGCACGTTCTTCTTCCGTTCCGTGACTGTGGCTGTCCGGGCGGGCCAATCGCCAACAACGCCGGCGATTGGCCCTCAAGTCGATCTCAGATCGGCTCGGCTGTACGCGCCAGCATCGCCTTGGTCAGTCCGATCCGGTCGAAGCTGGCGTCCCGTGCCATCTCCCGTTCCCCGGCCATGATCGAGTTCTCGGCGATGTACTTGCAGCGGTCGAAGCGGCGTATCATGAAGCGCTGCAGCCGGGTACGCAGGTCCCCCTCGCCGAACAGTTCCTCGCTCAGCACCAGCGCATCCTCGATGGCCATTCCCGCTCCCTGCCCCAGGTGCGGGGTGGTGGCATGGGCAGCATCGCCGATCAGGATCACCCGGCCCTTGAACCACGGATCATCGACGAACAGCACCTCCATCGGCTTGTACACCACCTGGCTATCGTCGGTGATCTGCTCGCGCAACTCGCCCACCAACCCGCCGATGCCAGCAAGGCGATCGCGCATGGTGGCGGCCAGTTGGTCCTTCTCGAACCACGGGTTGTTTGGCTCGTGGGAGGTGGAAAACATGTACATCAGGTCGTCTGCCAGCGGCACCAGCCCGGCATTGCCTTCGGCGCCGGTGTAGCTGGCCAGGTGGTCGATGGACGGGTGCCGGGGGAAGTTGTAGCGCCACACTGCCTGGCCGGTGAAACGCGGGGTATAGGTATCGCCGTAGAGCAGACCGCGGATTTTCGAGTACACGCCGTCGGCGCCGATCATCAGGTCATAGCGACCGCTGGAGCCGTCGCTGAAGCTGACGTTGAGGTCGAGGGCAAACTCCTCGTAGGACTCGACGGTGACCCCGAGGCGCACCTGGGTGCCGAGTTCGACGGCGGTATCGCTGAGCACCTGGTGGAGGGCCAGCCGCGAGATGCCGACATTGGCCGGATACTGAGGGCCGGCCAGGCGCTGCCCGGGAATCCGCGCCAAGGCCTTGCCCTGCAGATCGTAGATGCCCACGTCCTCGAAGGCGTAGGCCGCGTCGAGGTAGCGATCGAGCACACCGAGACGGGCCATCTCCCGCACCACGTTGCTCTGCTGGATGATGCCGACACCGTAGACCGTCCATTCGGACTTGATCTCCACCAGGTCGACGCTCACACCCCGACGGCGCAGCGCGATCGCCGTGCACAGGCCGCCGATGCCGCCACCCACGATCAGTACTCTGTTGATATCGCTCATGCGTGATTCCCTTGTTCTTGTTGTCTGGAACAGCCCTCCGGCGGGAGGCTGGAAGCACAGGCTAGGAACCGGGGAAGAATTTGACTAATCGTTACTGGGGATGCAGGGTATCGCGAAAATAAATACAACAACGAGATGCCTGCCATGCGCTTCAAACACCTGGATCTGAACCTCCTGGTGGCGCTGGATGTACTGCTCGAGGAGCAGAACATCACCCGAGCCGCCGAACGTCTGCACATGACCCAATCGGCCACCAGCGGGGTGCTCGGTCGGCTGCGGACATACTTCGAAGACGACCTGCTGGTCCAGGTCGGACGCAAGATGATGCTCACGCCTTTGGCTCGCGAACTGGAGATCCCGGTGCGCGAAGTACTGCTGAAGATCCAGACCTCGATCACCGCCAAGCCGGTGCAGGACATCGCCGAAAGCAAGCGGCATTTCCGCATCATGGCCTCCGACTACCTGATCAGCGTGCTGTTCGCCGAGGTGATCCGCGAGGTCAACCAGCAAGCCCCGATGATGACCTTCGAGCTGATCAGCCCCGGCGAGACCGCACGGGAAATGCTGATGCGCGGCGAGGTCGACCTGATGATCGCCCCGGATCACTACATCGTGAAGGAGCACCCGTCGCAGTTGCTGTTCGAGGAGCAGCATGTGTGCGTGGTGTGCCAGGACAACCAGGCCGTCGGCGAGCGCCTGACCCTGGAGCAGTACCTGGAACTGGGGCATGTCTCGGTGGTGTTCGGGCGCAACCGCACCCCGGGGATCGAGGAATGGTTCATGAGCGAGTACGGCTGCAAGCGCCGCCTCGAAGTGATCACCCATGACTTCAACACCTTGCCGCAACTGGTGATCGGCACCCAGCGGGTGGCCACGGTGCATGGTCGCCTGGCGCGCCTTTATGCGCGCAACCTGCCACTGCGCATCGTGCCGCCCCCGGTCAACCTGCCGGCGATGCAGGAGTACATGAGCTGGCACCGTAGCCTGGACCGGGACCCGGTGCTGGCGTGGTTGCGGGGGAAACTGCTGGAGATGGCGAGCGCGGCGCCATTGGCGGCCTGAGTTTCCCCCGAGAGCAGCGCAGACCCTGTGGGAGCGGGTTTACCGGGACGCCGGACCGCCGCGATTACGATGGTGGTGT
>NZ_JBMDIJ010000135.1:0-9625 GCF_057808595.1 Pseudomonas sp. FG98
TGTGGGAGCGGCTGTTAGCCGCGATGCGCCGCGCGGGCGGCGCTCGATCTCAAGGGCGCCAGAACAATCAAGGCAAGCACCTGGCAGCCTCCCTGCAATCTACCGCCAGGCGACCTCACATCGCTGCCCCTGTCGGCCAAATCGCAGGCAAGCCACACCGTTTGCTTTTACTCCCCGCTGACCAACTGTCGCGCCAGCTGGTTATGCCGCTCCAGCACCCGCGGCAGGTCGACCGTGGTGATGCGCCCGTCCTGTACCACCACCCGGCCGTTGATCACGCTGGTGTCGACCTGGGTCGGGGTGCAGAACACCAGGGCCGCCAATGGGTCATGCAGGCCGCCGGCATAGGCCACATGGCCGAGGTCGAAGGCGACGAAGTCGGCAATCATGCCCGGCGCCAGGGCGCCGATATCGTTGCGATTGAGCACCTTGGCACCGCCCAGGGTGGCGATCTCCAGGGCCTCGCGGGCAGTCATCGCATCCGGGCCGAAACCGACCCGCTGCAACAACAGGGCCTGGCGCACTTCACCGATCATGCTGGCGCCATCGTTGGAGGCCGAACCATCGACGCCCAGGCCCACCGGCACGCCGTGGTCACGCATCTTGCGGATCGGCGCGATACCCGAGGCCAGGCGCATGTTCGAGCAGGGGCAGTGGGCGACGCCGGTGCCGGTGCGGGCGAACAACTCGATGCCATGCTGGTCGAGCTGCACGCAGTGGGCGTGCCACACATCGTGGCCGACCCAGCCCAGGTCCTCGGCGTACTCGGCCGGGGTCATGCCGAACTTCTCGCGGCTGTAGGCGATGTCGTTGACGTTTTCCGCCAGGTGGGTGTGCAGCGACACCCCGTACTGGCGGGCCAGTACCGCGGCTTCGCGCATCAGGTCGCGGCTGACCGAGAACGGCGAGCAGGGCGCCACCACCACGCGCAGCATCGAGCCGTGGCTGGCGTCGTGGTAGTCCTCGATCAGGCGCTGGGATTCCTTGAGGATGTCGCTTTCCTTTTCCACCACCGAATCCGGCGGCAGGCCGCCCTGGCTGCGGCCGACGCTCATGCTGCCGCGGGCGGCGTGGAAGCGCATGCCGATTTCCCCGGCGGCGTGGATGCTGTCGTCGAGCTTGCAGCCGTTGGGGTAGATGTACAGGTGGTCGCTGGAGGTGGTGCAGCCCGAGAGGATCAGCTCGGCCATGGCGGTCTGGGTCGAGACCGAGATCATCTCAGGGGTCAGCCGGGCCCAGATCGGGTAGAGGTTGGTCAGCCAGTTGAACAGCTCGCCGTCCTGGGCTGCCGGGACCACCCGGGTCAGGCTCTGGTACATGTGGTGGTGGGTGTTGACAAGTCCCGGAATGACCACCTTGCCGGTCATGTCGAGGATCACGTCGGCGGTTTGTGGCAGCTCGTCGCTTGGGCCGACCTGCTTGATCAGATTGTCTTCAATGTACAGACCGCCGCGCTTGATCTCGCGGCGCTCGCCGTCCATGGTCACCAGCAGTTCGGCGTTCTTGACCAGTAATGTCTTGGGCATGGGGATTCCTCTCCTGAGTGGAGTGCAGTTATCAGTGGGATGCCTTGTCGGCGGAATCGATCAGTGCAAAAGCGTGGGCGGTATCGGGGCGCGCGGCCTCGATTTGCCCTTGGGCTGGCTGAAGTCGCTGTGGTGCTGGTGGAGCGAGGCGGGGTGTTCGATCAGGTCGAACGGTGTCAGGTGTTGCATGGTTGTGGACCGTCGCTATACGCAGCGGGCGATTGCCGATGTCGTAGGCGCGGGGAAAATGTAAACACGATTTTTTATTTGTGTATACAGGAATGATGGTCGTTATGGTTGTGACTACATAGCGCAACCGGGATGATGCGCGAAAAACTAACCTTCAAGTCAAGAAAAGGATCCTCACATGAAAGTCAGCGCACGCAACGTATTCAAGGGCCAGGTCAGCCAGGTCCAGCAAGGCGCGGTCAACGCGGAAGTGGAACTGACCCTGGCCGGCGGCGAGCGCCTGGTCGCCGTGGTGACCATGGAAAGCGTCCGCAACCTCGGCATCGCCGTGGGCAAGGAGGCCGTGGCCCTGGTCAAGGCGCCGTGGGTGATGCTGATGACCGAATCCAGCGACATCCGTCTCTCGGCGCGCAACTGCCTGGACGGCAAGGTGGTCAGCGTCACCGACGGCGCAGTGAATGCCGAGGTGTTGCTGGAACTGGCTGGCGGTAGCCGGGTGTATGCGATCGTCACCCGCGAGGCGGTGGCCGAGCTGGGCCTGGCAGCGGGTGTGAGTGCCACGGCGGTGATCAAGGCGTCGCATATCATTCTGGGCGTGCCGGCCTGATTGATTGCGCGGATGTCAGCACAGCGCTGCCATCCGCGCCTCCAGGGCATCGAGAAACACCGTGACCCGGGCGGGGATATAGCGCCGGGTCGGCATTACCGCCCATACAGACAAGTCTTCCATTCCCGCATCTTCCAGTTCGATGGCTATCAGCGAGCCGTCGCGCAGGTGTTCTGCCACATCCCAGTACGCCAGCATGGCGACGCCCAGGCCGGCTACGGCGGCGCTGCGCACGGCATCGACGCTGCTGGTGGCGACCCGCCCCTGCAGGCGCCGGCGCTGGATGACGCCATCGATCACGAAGGGCCAGCGGGCCACCGCCTGAAGCTGGATGCACTGGTGCCGCTCCAGCTCGGCCAGGCAGCGTGGCTGGCCGTGGCGTTGCAGATAGGCCGGGGCTGCGCATAGCACCCTTGGATTCGGCGCGATGCGCCGGGCGATCAGTTCCGAGTCGGCGAGGGGTGCGACGCGCAAGGCCAGGTCGAAGCCGCCGGCGACGATATCCACCACCCGATCGGAGACATCCAGTTCCACCTGCAGGCCGGGATGCTCGGCCAGCAGTTCCGGCAGCAGACCCAGGACGATGGACTGGCCGAACACGCTCGGCGCGGTCAGGCGCAATACGCCGCTGACCGCCGTGGAGGACGGCGGCAGTTCGCGCACAGCGCTGTCCTCGGCATCGATCATGCTGTTGGCGTAAGGCAGCAAGGCCTCACCCTCGGCGGTCAGTCCGACCGAGCGGGTGGTGCGGTGGAGCAGGCGCACACCCAGTTCGTCTTCCAGCGCGGCGATGCGCCGCGACACCTGCATGGGTTGCACGTCGAGCTGCCGCGCCGCCGCTGACAGGCTGCCGGCGGAGGCTACCGAAAGAAAGATGCGCAGGTCCGCTACCAGCATGACTTTATCCTTTTTGGTTAAGCCGGCTGCACCCGCTAGCAGCTTGGTCGGCTTGCGTCTGGCCCATAGGATCTGCACCAGCGCACATTCGTGCTTGACTACAGAGGCAGCCATGACCGATTCGAATTCGCCAATCTTAACGCCATTCGCTATTAAACACCTGCCGCTGCGCAACCGCCTGGCGGTGGCGCCGATGACCCGGGTGAGTGCCAGCGACAGCGGCCTGGCTACCCCGCGCATGGCCGAGTACTACGCACGCTTCGCCCGGGGCGGGTTCGGCCTGGTGATCAGCGAAGGCATTTACACCGACGCACAGTTCTCTCAGGGATATCCCTTCCAGCCGGGGATCATCGACCAGGCACAGGCCCAGGCATGGCGAAGGGTGACGGAAGCGGTCCACGCCGAGGGCGGAGCGCTGTTCGCCCAGTTGATGCACGCCGGAGCGTTGAGCCAGGGCAACCGCTTTGTCGATCACACCCTGGCGCCGTCAGCGATCAGGCCCAAGGGCGAGCAGATGCGCTTCTACTACGGCGAGGATCAGTACCCGGTTCCCCGGGGGATCACCGAGGAGCAGATCGCCGATGTCATCGCCGGGTTTGCCCAGGCCGCGCGGCGTTCGGTACAGGAAGCGGGTTTCGACGGGATCGAGATCCATGGCGCCAATGGCTACCTGCTCGATCAGTTCCTCACCGACTACAGCAATCGCCGCGACGATCGCTGGGGTGGTGATGTGCGGGCGCGGCTCGGGTTGATTCTCGAGGTGGTCAAGGCGGTGCGTGGCGCCGTGGGCGGGCTGCCGCTCGGCGTGCGCATCTCTCAGGGCAAGGTCAATGACTTCACACACAAGTGGGCGGGGGAAGAGGCCGATGCGGAGGTGATCTTCGGCGCACTGGCGGATGCCAGTGTCGACTTCATCCATGTCACGGAATTCGAGGCGTGGCAGCCGGCGTTCGACGATGGCGGCCAGAGCCTTGTGGCCCTGGCCCGGCGCTATGCACCGGGCACCGTGCTGATCGCCAATGGCGGGGTGCACGATATCGACCACGCCGAAGCGACGCTGCACGACGGCGCCGACATCATCGCACTGGGCAAGGCGGCACTGGCAAACCCGGACTTCCCTCGGCGGTTGCAGCAGGGCGAGGCGCTCGACCCGTTCGACGCGGCCATTCTGGGACCTATTGCCGATATCAAGGATTCGGAGGTTGCAGCGATCAGCCAGGTCAGGGGCTGATCGTGGCATGGGTATCTGCAGATCTTAGGTGAGGTGCAACACGGACCCTGTAGGAGCGGCTTCAGCCGGGACGCCGGACCGCGCGATCGGCGGCGAAGCCGTCGTAAAACCTAAGTCCCAGGTCTTTCTGACACACCGAGTGCACCGGTTCTATGGCCGCTTTGCGGCCAATCGCGGCTAACAGCCGCTCCCACAGGGTCCTAGTTGCGCCCATTGAGATGTGTAGATACCCATGCTGATCGTGGCCAAGCGAGACGTTCACGTTGGTGCTATGAATGTGAAGTGTTCTCATTTATATTCGCCGGCGCGCCGCTCGCCTCAGGTCCGTCATGTCCGCCGATCTCCCCAAGCCCTCGCTGCTCAGCACGCTGGTTCGTCACTACGATGAACTGGTGGATCATATCCGACGCCGCTTCGGTGATCGCGGTTTCGCCCGCGAGGTGGTCCACGATGTCTGCGTGCAGTTGCTGGAGAAACGCGAGAAAGACGACGTGCACACGCCGCTGGCGTTGCTGCGCAAGATCTCCCATGACCAGGCCGTGAGCCGCTACCGCAGCGAGCGACGGCGCCAGGTGTGGCAGGTCGGCATGCCGGAGCAACTGGATGCGGTCTGCCCCGCCCCCGCACCGCCCCAGCAGTACGAAGCGGCCCGCGAGTTCGAGTTGCTCGCCGAGGCCATCAGCCGCTTGCCCGAGCGCTGCCAGATGGTCTTCGTCATGCACAAGGTCCATGAGCTGCCCCAGGCCGAAGTTGCCGAGCGCATGGGCATTTCCCTGAAAACCGTGGAAAAGCACCTGCGCCTGGGCATGGCTGCCTGTCGTGCCCACTTGCAACAGCAGCAGGCCAGCCAATGAGCAATTCCGTTCCGCCCATCTCGCCGGAAGACCAGGCCCTGGCGCGTCATCGCGAAGAGCTGCGCAAGCGCTTCCCCATGCCCGAACCCAAACCACGCAAACCGCGCAAGCCGTTGGTTGTCGCTGGCCTGGTACTGCTGCTCGGCGCCAGCCTGGCCTGGCTCGACCCGGCCTACCACAGCGAGCAGTACGTCAGCGCCGTGGGCGAGCGACGGGTGCTCGACCTGGCCGACGGCAGCAAGGTGCAGATGGACAGCGGCACCCGCCTGGACGTGAGCTGGCACCTGCGTTCGCGCCGGGTCGAATTGCACGCCGGGCAGGCCCTGTTCGAGGTCAGCAAGGCACTGGTCCGGCCGTTCCGGGTCGCGGCCGGCAGTGCCCGTATCGAGGTGCTCGGCACCCGCTTCAACGTGCTGCGCAGCGAGGACAACGTCGATATCGCGTTGCTGCGCGGCAGTGTCGCCGTGCAGTCGGCGCTTGATCCGGCCCAACAACTGCGCCTGTCGCCGGGTCAGCAGGTGAGGGTGCGCCAGGGGCAGTTGCAGCCGTTGGCCCAGGCCAATGTCGACGGTGTCCTGGCCTGGCAAGAGCAGCGCCTGGTCTTCGCGCGCACGCCGCTGGCGGAAGCCCTGGCGCAGATCCAGCGTTACCACACCGGGGCGATCCGCCAGGAGGACCAGAGCCTGGCGCAACTGCCGATCAGCGGTACCTTCAATACCGCCAAGGTCGACGACCTGCTCGACCTGCTGCCGCGCATCCTGCCGCTGACCTTACGCCGCGAGGCTGATGGCAGCGTGCACATCAGCCGGCGCGAGGGAAAAAATATTTCGCCGGGAGGGTAGGGTTTTTTCACGCGGCCGACGGCAGTCATTGCAAGTCACCTATGCCAAGGATCTTCCGCCATGACGCACCACGCCCGCCGGCGCCTGCCGCTTTCCCTTCTCGCCGCCAGCCTGCTGGCCGCGATGCCTGTCCTCGCCGCCGAGCGGCTCGACCTCGACCTGCCCGCCGGCAGCCTGGAGCAGGCGCTCAACAGCCTGGCCCGGCAGAGCGGGGTGCAGATCATCTTCGCCAGCGATGTGGTCGGCCAGCGCAGCACCCCGGCCTTGCGCGGCCACTACAGTGCGGAAGAGGCCATGCACCGGCTGCTCGATGCCCGCGGTTTGCAGGTACGCCAGCAGGACGAGCAGACCTTCCTGGTGCTCGCCCCGGAGCATGAGCAGAGCGCTGCGCCAGCACCCGCCGAGCCCCTGGCGGTGGACGCCACGGTGATCAGCGGCGACGTGCTCGGCAGCGCCAGCGACGCGGAGGTGCGCAGCTATGCCGGCAGCCGCAGCGTGGTGGCCAGCGAGCAACTGCACACGGCCAGCGTGCGCGGGGTGGACGACGCACTGCAACGTGTTCCGGGCATGAAGATCTTCGACGAAACCGGCACCGGCGCCTTGCCGCAGATCGCCGTGCGCGGTCTGTACGAAAGCCGTAGCGGGCGGCTCCAGGCCCTGTCCGACGGCATTCCCCTGGCCCTGGCACCCTATGGCCAGACCGGCCTGTCGCTGTTCCCGGTGACCATGGCCACGGTCGACCGCATCGATGTGGTCCGTGGTGGTGCTGCCGTGCAGTACGGCCCGAACAACGTCGGCGGAGTGGTCAACTTCATCAGCAAGCCGATTCCCCATGAGTGGCAGACCACCTTGCAGGAACGCGCTACGTTCAACGCCGGCGGCCGCCAGTTGTGGGACACCTACCTCGGAACCGGGGGCTTCCTTACCGACAACTTCGGCCTGCAACTGGACCTCAACACCGTCGGCGGCGAGGCCGGTCGCGAGCACTCCGACACCGATATCCAGAACTACCGCCTGCGCGGCCAGTGGAACATCGACGACGACCGCGACCTGAGCTTCGGCATCCAGCGCTACAAGGCCGACATGGACCTGGCCGGCGCCCTCAGCGTGGCCGACTACAAGCACGACCCACGGCAATCGACCCGTCCCATCGACCGCTTCGAGGGCGACACCGATCGGGTCTGGGGCACCTATACCCAGCAGTTCGGCGCCATCGGCCCGTTCGACTCGGTGGCCTTCAGCTGGACCAACTTCGCCCACAACAGCTACCGCAACTTCGTGGTCGGCATGCCGTTCACTCCGGATGGCCAGGCCGTGACCAGGCAGGACGGCCCGCGTGATTTCCGCGTGTGGGGCAGCGAGCCGCGCCTGAGCCTGGGCATCGATGGCGAGCAGGTCAGCCAGACCTGGCTGCTGGGGGCGCGCTACGTCAAGGAAGACATCGACTACAAGGTGGATCGCCAGAGTGTCGCCACTGGAGTGACCACCCCATTCCGCGACTGGCAGTTCGATGACGAAGCCAAGGCCTTCTACCTGAGCAACGCCATCAGCCTGCTCGACCACCGCCTGACCATCACTCCCGGCGTGCGCTACGAGCACGCGCGCATGGACTACGACGACGGCATCACCGGCGCCAGCAACCAGAACCGCTCGATGGAATGGCTGCCAGGTCTGACCCTGGGCTTCCAGGCCAGCGATGACTGGTTCGTCTACGCCAACGCGCAGAAATCCCTGCGTCCGCCGCAGGTCACGCAGATCGTCAAGGAAGGCCAGGTCGGCGCCGAGCTGGCCTGGAACTACGAGACCGGCGTGCGCTACACGCCCTGGGATGGTCTGCGTGTCGACCTCGGCGTCTACCGCATCGACTTCGATGACCAGATCGTCTACGACGCCACCAGCGACCGCTTCGTCAATATCGGCAGCACCCGCCACCAGGGCATCGAAAGCGAAGTGTTCTGGACCCCGGCGGCGCTGCCGGACCTCGACCTGCATGCCAGCTACGCCTATCTGGATGCCAAGCAACGCAACGGTGTCTACAAGGACAACGAAGTGCCCTATGCCTCGCGCAGCCAGTTCAGCGTCGACGGCCGCTATCGCTTTGCCGAGAACTGGACCTACAGCCTCGATGGCCTCTATGTCGGCAGCGCCTACACCGACGCCGCCAACACCGGCCCGGAAAACGCCAGCGCCTCGGTGGGCAAGCTGCCGGCCTACTGGCTGTGGAACACCGCCATCGAACGCCGTTTCAAACTGCGTGACGGCGTGCTGACCACCTCGGCCGGCATCAGCAACCTGTTCAACCGCGAGTACTACTTCCGCGGCATCGACACCAGCCCGTGGGGCCGCCAGCCGGCACCGCAGCGGTCGTTGACGCTTGGGGTGAACTACCAGTTCTGAGGCGGCAACTGGCGCGGTTCAGGTGGGAGCTGCTTTAGCTGCGAAGGACCGCGTCAGCGGTCCCAAAACCATCCCGCACGAGTCCCTGACCCAGTCTTGTTGCGGATTCACAGTGCCTGATCTGGCGCGTTTCTCCAGAGGGACCGCGCTGACAGGCTTTGGGACCGCTGCGCGGTCCTTCGCAGCTAAAGCAGCTCCCACAGAGACCGCGCCGAGCACAGATACTGTGGCTGCCCCAGAACCCTGTGGGAGTCGGCGTTGCCGACGATGAGGCCATCAGCCTCGACATCGATCTTGCTGGACTGTGTTGTTCTGGCGGGCCTCATCGCTGGCAACGCCAGCTCCCACAGGGTCCGCGTCGAGCACGGATACTGTGGCTGGCCCAGAACCTTGTGGGAGTTGGCTTGCCGACGATGAGGCCCGTCGTCACAACATCAATCTGCTTGTCTGCCACCGTGGAATCTCTCACAGGGTGGACTGTCGCTCTTGGCCCTACGGGCCGTGTGGCCTTGTCGACTCATTCAGCTGGGGGACGAGATGTGCAGATACCCATGCGCATCGAGCCCGGGCAGCTCCACCTCATAGATCCCCCGCGCGGCCCGTGCCGGTAGCGGCGGTTTTCGACGATCAGCAGGTCTTCGTTGGGGGATAGGTCCGGGTGCCAGCGGCGTACTTCCAGGGTTTTCTGGCCGGAGGCGATTCTGTTACCGCTGGGGGTGACGATCGATAGGGCTTTCATGGCGGTGTTATGTTCCGAGTGCAGGTATGGCCAAAACCAACTTCATGCAGGTTGATCAACCAGGATTGGCACTTCGTGCATTGGCAGCTCATCTTGATTCTTCTGTAAATGGGGACGCGGGGGCAGACGTTCATTTGCACTTAAAAAACATGCCGAGGCAAGGCCAGGCTGCAACTGCTACCGGCCGGACAAAGCAGGCTTTGTTGGGGGAAGGCAGCCTTTCCAGCATCGTTTTTTCGCTGTTTGGGTGTTTACACATATCGAGCGAAGGTCGATGCGGTCTAGGTGGGAGCTGCTTTAGCTGCGAAGGACCGCGTCAGCGGTCCCAAAACCATCCCGCACG
>NZ_JBMDIJ010000136.1:0-9474 GCF_057808595.1 Pseudomonas sp. FG98
CATCATTTTGTGGTGATCTGAAGTTGTGTAGATACCCATGCAGCGATGAGGCCCTGCCAGTCTACCCACCCCGCGCCGCCCTCCGGCATGCCGATGTCGCTTTCAGCAACGAACGCGGCAAACCCAGGCAACAGACACCTCGCATATCGGCCTAGCTTCGACGGGCGGATGCGGTGCGCAGTCCTGCCGCCTCCCGTAGTGCCATTGCATAACAAGTCCAATAACAAAAGGCCTTCAGGATGAATACTCCTTCCACGAAGCGTGATCGTGCAGAACTGGCGCAGGGCTTCAAGCCGCGCCATGTCACCATGCTGTCCATCGCCGGGGTGATCGGCGCCGGCCTGTTCGTCGGCTCCGGCCATGCCATCGCCGCCGCCGGCCCCGCTGCCATCCTCGCCTATGTCATGGCCGGCGCCCTGGTGGTGCTGGTGATGCGCATGCTCGGCGAAATGGCAGTCGCCAGCCCCGACACAGGCTCCTTCTCCACCTACGCCGACCGCGCCATCGGACGCTGGGCCGGGTTCAGCATCGGCTGGCTGTACTGGTGGTTCTGGGTGCTGGTGATCCCCATCGAAGCCATCGCCGCCGGCGTGGTGCTCAACGCCTGGTTCCCCCAGGTGGATGCCTGGCTGTTCGCCCTCGGCCTGACCGTGGCCCTGACCGCCACCAACCTGGCCAGCGTCGGCAAGTACGGCGAGTTCGAGTTCTGGTTCGCCATGCTCAAGATCATCGCCATCGTCGCCTTCATCGGCCTGGGTTTCTACGCCCTTCTCGGCGGCCTGCCGGGCCGCGAGGTCAGCGGCCTGAACCAGTTGCTGCACACCCGGGGCGGCTTCCTGCCCAATGGCTGGACGGCGATCATCGGCGCCCTGCTGACCACCATGTTCAGCTTCATGGGCACAGAGGCGGTGACCATCGCCGCCTCGGAATCGAACAACCCCGCCGGCAACATCGCCCGCGCCACCCGCTCGGTAATCTGGCGCATCAGCGTGTTCTACCTGCTGTCGATCTTCGTGATCATCTCCATCGTGCCGTGGAACGACCCGCTGCTGCCGGTGCAGGGCTCCTACCAGCGCGCCCTGGAAATCATGCAGATCCCCTACGCCAAGCTGCTGGTGGATGCGGTGGTGCTGGTGGCGGTGGCCAGTTGCCTGAACTCGTCGATCTACATCTCGTCGCGGATGGTCTTCTCCCTCGGCAAGCGCGGCGACGCTCCGGCGCTGCTGCAGCGCACCTCGTCCCGCGGCGTACCGCGCGCGGCGGTGATCGCCAGTACCCTGATCGGCATGCTCGCCACGGTAGTCAACTACTTCGCCCCGGCCCACGTGTTCCAGTTCCTCCTGGCCACCTCGGGCTCGATCGCGCTGCTGGTGTACCTGGTGATCGCCTGCTCGCAGCTGCGCATGCGCGGCATCCTGCAGCGCGAAGGCAAGCCGCTGGCGTTTCGCATGTGGCTGTTCCCCTGGCTGACCCTGGCGGTGATCGCCTTTATCGTGTTCGCCCTGGGGGTGATGTTCGTGATGCCGGCGCACCGCATGGAAGTGACGGCGACGCTGACACTGGCGGGAGGGATTGCCTTGCTCGGGGTGATGCGTTCGCGGCGGCAGGTTGCGGCACCCGCCATCGCTCATTGATAGGAAAGCGCTGCCCCGGGGAAGCTCGGGGCAGCACCGGAGCGGGCGTTACAGCTTGCCCTTGGTTTCCCGGGTGATTTCCTGCAGGCCGGCTTCGGTGATCTTTTGCCAGTCGCTCTCGACCACCATCTGCATGTTGTCGCTCTTGAGTGTCACCACATCCAGGTCGCTGGCACCCTCGCCTTCGATCTTCAGGTGCGACTTGTTGTTGACGGCAACACTGGCGAAACCTGGCGAGAACCACGACCAGAACTCGACGATACGGACCTTGACCTGGGTAGCGTCCGCTGCCGGGGCACCGCTCACCACTTCATACCCTGCCTGGCGGTAGGCCGAAGCTACGGCCTCGCCAACCAGACCGGAAACGGTGCGGCCCGACGGCAGGACCACGTCACCCATGCCCTTGCCAAAACTGTTGCGCTTGCGCCCGAACGCACGCTCGGTGATCGACTTGTCGTTGATCTCGCCGTTCTTCAGCGATGGGATATCGGCCTGGCGCGGATCGAGCTGGAAGACCCGTTCATCCACGGTGCTGATAATCACCTTCTTGCCATTGGTCGCCGCCTGGACCGCAGGCTTGGGAACACTCACATCGAGTTCCGAGCGGGTCGTCGCACACCCGGTCAATACCGCCAGCATTACCGCACCCAACACTATCCGAACGCCCATCTACTGCACCTCGATCCTTGTCGCCATCATTGGCCTTGCCGGGAATCCGGCGGCGGGATTGTAACTAAATGATGGCAAATAGGCATGACCCGTATCACGCCTTGCACTCCGTTGCCTGGGGCAAAAGATGAATATCCACCCGCCGGTTGGCCGCCCTCCCCAACTCACTGTGATTGCTGGCAACCGGCTGGCTGTCGGCGGCATTACGAATGGCGAAGCAGTCATCGGGAATGTCGCTCATGGCCTGTATCCAAGCCCGTACCGCTGCGGCCCGGTCCCGCGACAGCTCCCGGTTGCGGGTGCTGTCACCGGAGTTGTCGGTGTGCCCGGTAATGACGATCAGCCAGCCCGGCTGGGCCTTGATCTGCACCAGGGCGTTCACCAGCGCCTTGCTCGCGTCGCCCCTCAACTCGGCACTGCCGGCGTCGAACAGGGCCAGACTGTCCAGTCTCACGGCTTCGGGAGGACGCTGGACAGCATGCCGCTCCGCCTGCCAGTACGACCACCACGCCCATCCGGCCAGGACGGCCAGCAGTGCGGCGACGCCCAGCCAGCGGGTGATACGCGCCTTGCCACGCGGCACCTCGGCGATGATCGTCGACGGCACGGCAGCCGGCGGCAGGACAACCACCGGCATGAGCTGCTCCGCTTGGGCCGACGGTGAAGTCGGCAGCAGCTCGGGGGGCGACAAACGACCCCGTTCGGCCTGCTGCAAAAGCCCGGCAAGGTACTGCTGCAACAGGCGCAGACCTGCCTGCGGCGAGTCGACCGGCGTGGGCAACAGCCCCTGTAGCCGGTGCACTTGCGCCTGAAGCTGCAGCACCGCCGACAAGCCAGCAGGCAGGATGGCCACTCCGCGCAACAGCACCAGCACCTGGCGGTACAGCCAGTCGAGGATTTCCAGGCGTGTCCCGTCAGCCATTGGCCAGACCTGCTCCCATTGCCCTGCCAGCCCTTCGAGCAAGGCGAAGCCCTGCACCAGCCCCTCGACACCGCGCTGATGCCCATGGGCCAGAACGAAGGCCACCGCCGTCTGCAGATCGATGCCGTTCTTCCTGAACACCGCAAGGCACAGGCCTTCTACCTGCTGCCAGTCCATATCCGGGCAGGCCGGATGATTGAGCTTCGCCAGTTCGCGGCACAGGCGCTTGAACGCGTCGAGCTGACGCGGATCAGCACCGATCCGCCCGGGGGTTGCGAGTAATGCCGTCATCCGGCGTTCCTTCCGTTGAAGATTCAGGGAATCGAGAGCTGATCCTGCTGTTTCAGGTGGCGGACCAGCACACGCCCACCGCTGCCCAGGCGGGTGCCGAAGGTGACCGGCTGACCGTTCTTCAACCGTGCATGGAGGATGTAGTGCAGGTGACCTGGCAGGTCCTGGTCGATCGGGTCGACGCGCAGATCGTGCAAGCGTGGTTCGTAGAGGCTCACCGTGCTTTTGATGCCTTCGACCACGCCATTGGCAGCGGGACCCAGGCTGTGCATGACCGTCCCCATGTCGGGCAAGCCGAGGTCCGGCAGGTGGGCAAGGCTGCCGGCGCGGCTGTTGAACATGCGCTGCAGGTTATCCAGTACCGACAGCACATGCTGGTCCTGCTCATCGACCTGATGCAGGTCCAGTTCGCCAGTGAAATTGCCCAGCAGCACTTCGTACAGCGAGGGCGGATAGTCGCTCATGACTTACTCCTGCCACGGCCGCAGGCTCAGGTGGTTGTCGCCCAGCTCGATGAGCCGGGCCCGGTCAGGATCCAGATCGTCGCGCTGCAACACCATGCGCCAGGTACCGGCTTGCGGCTCGGGGTAACGGAACAGGGCAACCACGGCCACATGTTGTGCCTCCCGGTGCAGCGGCATGCTCAGTTGGGCGCCCTGCTCCGGGGTGACCACCAGGGCCCGCTGGTCGAGCAGGTCGGCGCCGAGCATGTGCTGGCTGCCGTCGAGCAATTCCTCGTAGCTGGCCTTGTCCAGTGCCTTGCGATCGCGCAACTGGTAGACCCGCACCAGGGCCGGTACCGACAGGACGTTCATGTCCTGGAAGTCGGTGTTCAGCGCCGAGCGGCCACTGAAGTCCAGGTGGAGGGTCTTCACTTGCTTGTAGAACACTGCCTGGGTGGTTTCACGGGTGCTCTCGGCCACGCTCTGGAACAGCCCGCAGCCACTCAGTGAAACAGCCAGCACCAGGGTCGATGCTCTAGAAACGGTACGCCACATGTTCGATCTTCCTTTCCTGCGGATTGTTCTTCAGGCCTTCGTAACGGCCCAGGTTGACGGTGATGTGTGCCTGCGGGTCGCGTCCCAATGGCCCCATGACAGCGGTCATGCCCAGCAACGCCGTGTTCGCCCCCAGCGCCGCCGGGACCAGGCTGGCCAGTGGTAGCGACAGCTGCAAACGCGCGGTACAGCGCCAGCCCAGGTACACCCGCAGCAGCACCAGCAGGTCGCCGTGCAGTTGTCCGCCAGGCAGCCAGTCGCGGGCTTCCTTGGGGTCCTCGGTGGCCAGCACCAGCAGCAACTGGCTGCTGGCATCCCGGGCCATTGCCCCTAATGGCGTGCTCTGGTTCAGGTACGCCGACCGGCCGGGGCCCAGCCCTGGGGCTGCGGCCAGGTGGATGTTGCGCGGCCAGTGGCCCTGGATCCGCACTTCGGTACGGGTCGCCAGCAGCTTGACCAGGGCGGTGATGCCTTCGGCATTGCGGGTCGGCAGGCGCATCACCGAGAGCAGCGCGAGAAAGCGTGATACCGGAGTGGCGATGCGCTCGGCGGTGCCGGGAATGCCGAGGCCGATCAGGCCCAGCAGACATTGCGAGGTGGCGTCGCGGCCGCCCGTCTCGAAGCTGGCCGGGTAGGAGTACTTGCGCCAGATCCGGTAGAACTGGGTGAAGATCCGGTGGTTGAAGAGATCCAGGAAGGCTTCCAGGGCCTCATGGCCTTCACGGCGACGGCTGATGTCGTCCAGGTAGCCAGTGGGCAACGGCGAGTCCACGCCGTAAAGCCCCAGCAGGCGGGTCCGCACCGTGGCCGGACGCTGGGCGTCCCGGGCATCGAACTCGATGGCGCGCAGTTCGCCGGCTGGAAAGCCCATGCCCGGGTCCGGACGGAAGCGCACCGGGTCATCGCCCGGATCGCTGCTGCTGCCCAGCGGCGGCAGGCCGGGCGAGGCCTTTTCGAGCAATTGGCAGAAGCGGTACAGATCGGCCTCGGCCACCCGCCCTTGCAGGGCCTGCAGCAGTTCGACGGCGTTCAGCCGGGGATCCGCTGGCTGTGATTCTCGTTCCATCGCAGGGTCTTTCCGGTCGGTTGCAGGATCAGCGTGAGCTGGTTGAACAGGTGGATATCGGCATACAGGGCGAAGAAGCGGTTGAGCAGTTCGCCGAACAGGGCAATGTCGCCCTCGCCGCAGAAGCCATCGGCGTCGAGGGTCACCTCGATATCGACGCCGCGCAGCAGGAAGCCTTTTTCGAAGCGCTGGATCAGGTGATGGCGCACATCGACGATGGCCGTCAGACGTCGACGGTTGAGCTCGTTGTCGCTCCAGTCGTAGAGCGCCAGGGTGCCGCGCAGGACCTCGGCGCTATCGAGCATGGGCAGAAAGTTCGAACCGAGGTGGCTGAGCACGCGCCAGTGGAAACGGTCACGGCTGGGGGGATAGCAAGGCAGCGTCGGTGCGGTCAGGTTGCGCACCCGCAGGCCGTGTTTCTCGTCGGTGCGGAAACTGTCCAGCAGGGTACTTTGCAGAGCCTTGCGCGGCAGTTGGCCGTTGGTGCCGGTCAGGCTCAGGGAAACGCTCTGTCCGCCG
The DNA here is from genome assembly GCF_057808595.1 of Pseudomonas sp. FG98. Lineage (NCBI taxonomy): Bacteria > Pseudomonadati > Pseudomonadota > Gammaproteobacteria > Pseudomonadales > Pseudomonadaceae > Pseudomonas > Pseudomonas sp. FG98. The sequence goes on from NZ_JBMDIJ010000136.1 coordinate 6,100, forward strand.
TTATGCTCCAGGCTCTCGAAGCCTTCCCCGCCAAGAATCAGCCAGGTGTCGTGCAGGCCACTGGGGCCACGCTTGACCCGGCTATGGAAATAGCACTCCGGCGCCTCGTCGCGCAGCATGCCGCCCTTGTGCCTGAAACTGCTGAACGGCACGTACTGGGTGTTGTTCTCGCGGTTGGCAACGCTGACCTGATCCACCGAGTAGATCTCGGTATGACCGTCCTGCAGGCGCATGGGGCGCAGCAGGTATTCGGACTGCAAGGGATTGAGGTTGATCGGGTCCGCCTCGACGTGGAACAGGTTGATGACCGGCACCGCATTCAGGCGAATGTGCTCCACCGCCGGGTTCACCCCATGGGACCAGGGCTCGGCCAACAGCACCTCCAGCTCGAACCAGGCGGTGTCCGGAGGGATCGTCATCCCCTCCAGGCCGTGCAAGGTGACGAACATGAACTTCTCGCGGAAGTTGAAGTACTCCAGCAGCAATTGATAGCCGCTGAATGCACTGTCGCCCTTGGTCCACAGACGGTCCTGCGCAGAGAACCCCCTGGGCGAAAAGTGCCCGTCCAGGCGCTGGCGCTGCACATCCTTCGAGTGGCGGGCATATAGCTCCGGCTGCCCCTGGGTCAGGGCCTGGTGCAGGGCGCTGGCCAGCGCGGGTTCGGCGCTCAGGTAAAGCTCCAGCGCCTGCGGCCCGCGGTCCTGCTTCAGTGCACGGCAGTCGAAGCGCAGGCGCAGCAGCCGACGGCCATCGGCCTGGTAGTCCAGGCCGACGGCACTCACCGCCAGGGGCTGCAAGGGCATGTCGCGAGTGGTGGTGTAGCTGCATTGGGTACGCCGGGGACCGATGGGCTGCGACAACACCTCGAAGCCCTTGGCGATTACCCGGTCCTTTTCGACATTGCCCAGGTCCGGAATCAGCTCGACGATCGCCAGGGAGGGAATGGTCCGCAGGTAATGGGGCCAGAGCAGGCTGACCAGGCCCTCGGTCAGCTCGGGCAGGTCGTCGTCGAGCTTTTCCCGCAGGCGCCCCATGAGAAAGGCGAAGCCCTCCAGCAAGCGCTCGACGAAGGGATCCTCGGCGCCGTTCTTGTCCAGGTTGAGTTGTGCCGCACGGTCCGGAAACGCCTCGGCGAACTCCTTGCCGGCTTCACGCAGGTAGCGCATCTCGGCATCGAAATAGCGCAGGGTCAGATTGTCCATGGTCAAAAGAGTCGGGTTCCGTTCTAGGAAAAGTCAGCCGCACAGCACGGCGGCACGTACCGGGTCGATGGCGACCAGCGCCGCCAGTTGGGCATCCATCCGCCGCGCCAGCGCGGCACGGTCGACATCGCCGCGCTGGGCCTTGAGCCGCAGCAGCCGGAGCAGGCGCGCCTTGATCTCGAAATGCAGCTCGGGCTCCCAATCACGCAGGGCCTGGCGCTCGCCGATCGCGTCCAGTTCGCCGAGCAGATGCAGGGCCAGGTCGGTCTTGCCGTATTGCTCGGCAATCCGCGCCATCAGCAGGCGCAACAGCCAGCGCTGGCGTCCCGAACGCAGGTCGGGGCGCTGCGCCAGCCAGGCCAGGGCCTGTTCCACGCCCTCGCTGTCGGCCTGGGCCAGGGCCTCGCCTTCCAGCGCAAGGATGTCGTCCGCAGCCGCCACGGCCTCGTTGCCCGGTGCCGGCAGCCAGTTCTGCGGGCGGTTGCCGCCGACCTCGCGGGCGATCCATTCGCGGGTCTGGTCGTCGGCCAGCGGCGAGCCGTCCTCCCAGCACAGGGCCTCCAGCCCTGGCAGGCGTTCGAGGAACATGCCCAGGTCGCGCTTGACGATCCCGGCCCAGGAGCGCCGGGGTTCCGGCAGGTTGCTCAGGGCCTGGTGCAGGTACCAGTGCAGGTCCAGCCAGAAGTGATTGACCGCCTCGGCGAAGGCGTCTTCGACCTGCTCCAGCAGTTGCTCCCAGTGTTGCCGGGTATGCAGGCGCTTGAGCTGGGTCAGCAGGGGGCCACGTGGCGCGTACAGGTGGGTGCGGCCGTCGGTGTCGTGGGGCGGGGTTTCGTGGAGGGTGTCCCAGCGCAGGCTGCGCATCAGTCGGTGGGCTGCCAGCCAGCCGTCGGGTTGCTCGCGCAGCCAGCCGGCCAGGCGGCGGCCGTTGTCCAGCAGGTCGCGGCCGGACTTGATCGGCAGGTCCTGGTCCGGGGTCGCCTGCTCCTGCTGCGCGGTGTTCTGCGGCACAACCGCAGCGACCCCGCCGGACTGGTTCAAGCGCGCCGCCAGTGCCGAATGCAGCGCCGCCAGTTCGGGCCGCTGCGCCTCGGGCCAGGCCTGCATGCCCTGGTCCAGCCAGGCCAGTGCCGCCACGGTACGCTCGGCCTCCTCCTTCACCACCGCCGGAAATTGCGCCAGGCCGTCCAGCACCTTGGCCGTCGCCAGCCACTCCAGGGCCATGCGCCGGCTGTTGGCACGCGCGGGCCACAGATCGTCGGGGAAGCGTTCGAGCAGGGCCGCCAACAGGCCCAGACCCTCGGCCAGGCCCGGCTCACCGTCCAGCTGCAAGCGTGCCCAGAGGTAATAGGTGGCCACCCGCAGGTCCTTGCAGCGGCTGGTGAACAGGCCCCGGGCCAATTGCACTACCCTGGCCGGGTCGGCACCGGACAGCTTGTTGACCTCCTCGCGCATTGCCTGGAAGTCATCGTTATAGGCCGGGTCTTCGCCCACCGCCGATGCTTCGCCTATGGGTTGCAACCAGTCGTGCCAACGCGCCGCATCTGCGCGGGCCAGTGGCACTGGGTCACGGTCGCCGAAGCAACTTGTGATGAGCGATGGCAGGGTCATGTATTTCCTTCTGCATGAATGGGCTGGAACTTTCGGAGGAAAGAAAACAGCCACGCGACACTGTCGTGAATTGCCTTTATCCGGCATCACGCGAATCTGTTTATTACCGATATATCCAGAGGATTTTCAGCCGAAACCCTCGACCCGCCGCGCAGTTCGCTGCCGGACTTGGAAACTTGAATTTATAACTGGCGGGTAATTTTCTTGCGGGAGACAGTAAAGGATCCTTATTTGAACTTCTACCTCTCCAATTAACCTTGGGAAATTTCCAACATATCTGAGGAATATTCCTACAATAAAAACAACCAGCAACACCAAGTAACAAGTTAATTCAGCGACTACTTAAGCTGCAAAGAACTGTGTTGACGGTCCCAGAGCCTCATCGTCGACAAGCCGGCTCCCAGAGGGTCCCGGTCCAGCCGCAGGATCCAGGCCAGACACAGAAACCTGTGGGAGCTGGCATTGCCAGCGATGACGCCCGCAAGAACAACACCGACCCGCAAGATCGATGTCGAGGCTGATGGCCTCATCGCCGGCAACGCCGGCTCCCACAGGGTTCCGG
>NZ_JBMDIJ010000137.1:0-9249 GCF_057808595.1 Pseudomonas sp. FG98
TTCGTCCATTTTGCCAAGACAAAATGGACTCGCCGTAGAGGCGAAAGGGGCCGGCGGAGTCGCCATCTGGTATGGATAAGCCCCCAACGCCAACACCCCAGTCCGGGACCGCTCCGAGAAAGATGTGTAGATACCCATACCGCGATCAGGCCCTTTACCTATCGGGTCTTGTGCTGCTCAGGCAGCGGCGAGAACAAGGCCTCGATATCATCCGCCGCCAGTTTCCACTGACCGGCCTCGTTCCCTTCCAGCAATCCCGCCGCCAGCGCGGCCTTGTCCTTTTGCAACTGCTGGATCTTCTCTTCCACGGTGCCCCGGGTAATCAGCTTGTAGACGAATACCGGCTTGTCCTGGCCGATGCGGTAGGCGCGGTCGGTGGCCTGGTTTTCCGTGGCCGGATTCCACCAGGGGTCGTAGTGGATCACCGTATCTGCGGCCGTCAGGTTGAGCCCGGTACCACCGGCTTTCAGGCTGATCAGGAACAGCGGCGTGTCGCCATTCTGGAATGCCTGCACCGGGGTGCGCCGGTCCTTGGTCTCGCCGGTCAGCAGGCTATAGCGGATCTTGCGTTTCTCCAGTTCTTCCTCGATCAGTGCCAGCATCGAGGTGAACTGGGAGAACAGCAGGATCTTGCGACCCTCGCTGAGCAGGTCGTCGAGCATGTCCATCAGGCTGCCGAGCTTGCCCTTGTCGGACTGCGGCCCCTTGACCACGGCATTAGCCACCAGGCGCAGGTCGCAGCAGACCTGGCGCAGCTTGAGCAGGGCATCGAGCACGATGATCTGGCTGCGTGCCGCGCCGTTGCGGGTGATCTCCGCGCGAACCTTGCTGTCCATGGCCACGCGCACGGTCTCGTAGGTGTCACGCTGGGCGTCGCTGAGGTCGACCCAATGGACGATCTCGCTCTTGGCCGGCAGCTCGGTGGCCACCTGTTCCTTGGTCCGGCGCAGCAGGAACGGACGAATTCGCGCGGCCAGATGACTCATGCGCTCGCCGTCGCCGTGTTTCTCGATCGGCGTGCGGTAGTCGCGGGCGAAGCTTTTGCTGTCGCCCAGCCAGCCGGGCATGAGGAAGTGGAAGATCGACCAGAGTTCGCCAAGGTTGTTTTCCATCGGCGTGCCAGTCAGGCACAGGCGCTGGTTGGCCTTGAGCTCGCGGGCGGCCTGGGCGGCCTTGCTGGTGGCGTTCTTGATGTTCTGCGCTTCGTCGAGAATCAGCAGGTGCCAGTCGATCGCGGTGAAGTGTTCCAGGTCCCGCGGCAGCAGGGCATAGGTGGTCAGGACCAGGTCGTAGTCGCGCAGCTCGGCAAAGTGCCGGGTGCGTCCGGCGCCATGCAGGGCGACCACCTTGAGTTGCGAGGTGAAGTGCTCGGCCTCGTCCAGCCAGTTGGGAATGAGGCTGGTGGGCATCACTACCAGCGCGGGGCTGTCGAGGCGACCGGCATTCTTTTCCGCGAGCACGTGGCTGAGGGTCTGCAGGGTCTTGCCCAGCCCCATGTCATCGCCGAGCAGCCCGCCGACCTCCAGCTCGCGCAGGGTCTGCAGCCAGCTCAGACCTTCCAGCTGGTAAGGCCGCAGCGTGGCGTTCAGGCCCTCCGGCGCCTGGACTTCGCGGTACTGCGCGCTTTTCAGGCGGGTGGCGAAATCACGCAGGCGCTCGCCGCCTTGCCAGGTCAGCGAGAGGTCGTCGAGGTTGCTCAGGCGCGCCGCGTCCGGAGCGGAGAGGCGCAGGGTGCCGCCGTCGTGCTCGTTGAGATAGAGCTCGCCGAGGGTCGCCATCAGCGGCTTGATCCGCCCATAGGGCAGGGCCACCCGCGCGGCGGTGGCGCCGTGGCGATGGCGGTTCAGATCGATCAGCAGGTGTTCGTCGTCGCCGCGCTTGGCCAGCTCGCTGGCGCGCAGCAGTTCCGGGTTGCTGCGCAGCAGGTGCAGGAGGATCGGCAGCAGACTATGGCGCTCGCCATTGACCACGATGCCCAGCTCCAGGTCGAACCACTGGTGGCCGGCGTTTTCCTCGATATCGGCGTACCAGTCATCCACCTCGTGGAGGTTGAAGGCGAAGTCGGCGTGTATCTCGATTTCCCAGCCGGCTTCGCGCAGGGCGGGCAGGCCTTCGCGGGCGAATTCCAGCCATTGCTGGTCGGTGTCCAGCAGAAGCAGTTCGCCGGCGCTTTCCGGCAAGGCCTTGCTCTGTCGGGTGGCGACCTTGAAGCCCCAGCCATGCAGGACCTTGCGCAGGGCCTGCTCGGCTTTCGGGTCACGCTGGATGTGCTGGGTGGCGTTGTCGACGAAACGGGTCAGCGGCTTGTTGCTGCTGGTACGCAGGCCGTCGTAGTTGAACGACAGCGCGGCGCGGTGTTGCAGTTGGCGCTGCATGCGCCCGCTCTTCGGGGCATAGGCACTGAATTCGTGGCTGCCGAGGATCAGGTGGGCGACAGGCCGGATGCCGTCGAGGGTTTCTTCGCGCAGCTTGGCGGGTGTCGGCAGTTCCTTGTCCAGGGCGGCAAGGCGATGGCTGAGCTGGGCTACCAGGGGCTCGGGGACGTCCGGTGCCTGGGTCAACTGCTGGGCGACGTAGGGATCCAGGTTATGCCGGAGCAGGCCGGTCTGCATGATGGTGATATCGAACCAGTACAGCGGTTGCAGTGGCAGGACCCTGCGGACGGGTTCATCGCCGTGATGCCAGATGCCCCAGTAATGGCCGTTCTTCTGGCGTACCCAGCGGAACTCGGCGTCGAGGATCGGGCCCTGGGTCACCGGGCGCATGCCTTCGTCGAACATCAGGCGCCCGGTGGCCAGCGCTTGCTGGAACACCTCGCTGTCGTGTTTCTCGTCGAGGGGGAAGGTCATGCCCCAGAATCGCTCCTTGCGGTTGAGCTGCAGGAGAATCTGCCGGTCTTCCGGGGTGACGTATTTGGGCGGCTGGAACAGCAACTCGGGGATCGATCGCAGATTGGCGAACTGGATGCGTCCATCGGGCTGCCGGGTGCCTTTTCTGATCTTGAGGCAGAAGATCTCTTCGTCGAAATGGATGAAGTAGTAGAGTCCACGGCCCTGGCTGTCTGGCCGGTGGTCGGCGCTGCCTGGCGCGGGCTTTTCCAGCTTGTCCAGCCAGGACTCCAGGTCTGCGGTCAGCCTCTCTCCCGAGGGTTCAAGATGATCCTGGGCATGGAAGAGCACGGCAGCGCAATGCTTGCAGTCAAAGCTTACCGGGCAGGTGCACTCGCAATGGACCCGGTATTGATCGTGTGGAAGTGCGCTGATACCGATCGTCTGCCTGTAGCGGTTATCGCCCGAGCCCTCGCAGGTCGCGTGGATAGTGTTGTCCTCGACCTTCACGATGCGGACTCGTTTCTGTCTGGCGTAGGCGAGCCCGCGTTCCAGCATCCTGGCGCTGAATTCGTCCTGCCACGCGCTGTTTCCGAGTAGCCGGTCGATCAGATGGGACATGCCTTACTGCTCCATCATCTCGGGATCCGGCGCAGGGCTGGCTGGTGCTCCTACCTTGCGAATCTTCACCAGCAACGCCAGATGCCCGCCATCGAGGAAGGTCAGCTCGGCACTCTTCACATTCTTGTTGCCCTGCCTGAATGCTTCGCTCTGCACCACCGCGCCGTTGCCGTCGAATTGGTTGACCCAGAAGCTGGCCTCGACATTGATGAAGCGCGCTTCGCTCAGGCTCAGATTGCCCTCGATGGGGAAATGCCCGAACTGCTGCTGGCCGTCGCTGATGGCGACCTTCGATACGCCGCTGCCGACGCTCTGCTGCCAGGCCTTATGCAGCAGCACGGTGTACTGGCTGTCGGCGGCCAGGGCGGCTACTTCCTTGTCGAGGATCGGCTGGCGTACATCGTACTGGGCGATGGGCGCCGCGCCGTCGCTCCAGCTTTCCGGGGCGAAGGGGCTGGTGATGGCCGGCACCGCGTTCTGCCGCACCAGGATCATTTCCACCAGGTACTGGGTGTCGGCGAAGGCCGCCGGCGCGATCAGCGCCAGCAGCAGGGTCAGGTTGCGAATGGCACGCATGGATCTTCCTTACGCGGTTTGCGGGGTCAGGCGCTCGAACAGCGCTTCGAGTGTCGAGAATCGTTCATCGGCGCGCTCCATGGGCACCATGAACCTGAATTGGGTAGCGCCTTCGAATTTGTAGCGCTTGGGCTGGCCCTGGATCAGTTTGATCAGCACCAGCGGATCGACCGGCGTTTCGCTTTCGAACTCGATCTTGCCGCCTTGCGGGCCGGCATCGACCTTCTTGATCCCGAGTTTTTCCGCCTGCAGCTTGAGCAGGGTAAGGCGGATCAGGTTCTTGGTCGGTTCGGGCAGCAGGCCGAAGCGGTCGATCATCTCCACTTGCAGGTCGTTGAGGCCGTCCTCGTCGACTGCCGAGGCGATGCGTTTGTACAGGATCAGGCGCGCATGCACGTCGGGCAGATAGTCCTCGGGAATCAAGGCCGGCAGGCGCAGGTTGATTTCCGGGCCGCCGCCCAGCGGTTGGTCGAGGTTTGGCTGGGTGCCCTTGCGGATGGCCTTGACCGCGCGCTCGAGCATTTCCATGTACAGGGTGAAGCCCACGGCCTGGATCTGCCCGCTCTGGCCTTCGCCGAGCAGTTCGCCGGCACCGCGGATTTCCAGGTCGTTGGTGGCCAGAACAAAGCCCGCGCCGAGGTCCTGGGTGTTGGCGATGGCTTCCAGGCGTTTCTCCGCATCGGCGGTGATCTGCTGGCGCGGTGGCGTCAGCAGGTAGGCGTAGGCCTGGTGGTGGCTGCGTCCGACCCGGCCGCGCAACTGGTGCAACTGGGCCAGGCCGAACTTGTCGGCGCGCTCGATGATGATGGTGTTGGCGCTCGGCACGTCGATGCCGGTCTCGATGATGGTCGAGGCGATCAGCACGTTGAAGCGCTTGTGGTAGAAGTCGCTCATCACCTGTTCGAGTTCGCGTTCGCGCATCTGCCCGTGGCCGATGCCGATGCGCGCCTCGGGCACCAGTTCGGCGAGGTCGGCAGCGCATTTCTCGATGCTCTTCACATCGTTGTGCAGGTAGTAGACCTGGCCGCCGCGCAACAACTCGCGCAGCAGCGCCTCCTTGATGGTGCTCTTGTTCTGCTCCATGACGAAGGTGCGCACCGACAGCCGGCGGGCCGGCGGGGTGGCGATGATCGACAGGTCGCGCATGCCCGAAACGGCCATGTTCAGGGTGCGCGGGATCGGCGTGGCGGTCAGGGTGAGGATGTCGACTTCGCTGCGCAGGGCCTTGAGCTGTTCTTTCTGGCGTACGCCGAAACGGTGCTCCTCGTCGATGATGACCAGGCCCAGGTCCTTGAACTTGACGTCGTCCTGCAACAGCTTGTGGGTACCGATGACGATGTCGATCTTGCCTTCGGCCAACTCGCCCATGGCGCTGCTGACCTCCTTGGCCGATTTGAAGCGGCTCATCACCTCGACACTTACCGGCCAGTCGGCGAAGCGGTCGCGGAAGCTGTTGTAGTGCTGCTGGGCGAGCAGGGTGGTGGGCACCAGGATCGCTACCTGGCGCCCGCTGTGCACGGCGATGAAGGCCGCGCGCATGGCCACTTCGGTCTTGCCGAAGCCGACGTCGCCGCAAACCAGGCGGTCCATCGGCTTGGCCGCCAGCATGTCTTCGCGCACGGCTTCGATGGCGTTCTGCTGGTCCGGGGTTTCCTCGAACGGGAAGCCGGCGCTGAAGGTGGCGTAGTCGGCGGCCGGGTCGGCGAAGGCATAGCCCTTGCGCGCGGCGCGGCGGGCGTAGATGTCGAGGAGCTCGGCGGCGACGTCGCACACCTGCTCGGCAGCCTTGCGCTTGGCCTTCTGCCAGGCCTCGGAGCCGAGGCGGTGCAGCGGCGCCAGGGCGTCGTCGCTGCCGGTGTAGCGGGCGATCAGGTGCAGGTTGGCCACCGGCACATAGAGCTTGGCGCCCTCGGCGTATTCCAGGGTGAGGAATTCCGCCGCCTGGTTGTCGATCTCCAGGGTCGCCAGGCCCAGGTAGCGGCCGACGCCGTGGTCGATATGCACCACCGGCGCACCTTCGCGCAGCTCGGTGAGGTTCTTGATCACTGCATCGTTGCTGGCGTCGCTGCGTTTTTCCCGGCGCCGGCGCTGCATCACGCGCTGGCCGAACAACGGGCTTTCGGCGACCAGGGCCACGGCCGGATCTTCCAGCACCAGGCCGTCGTCCAGCGGCGCGATGGTGATCGCCAGGCGCTCCTTGCCGGTGATGAAGTCGAGCCAGCTGTCTACCGTCTGCGGGCGCAGTTTCAGGCGCTCCAGCAGTTCCAGCAGGACTTCGCGGCGGCCCGCCGACTCGGCGGTGAACAGCACGCGGCCGGGGAACTGGTCGAGGAATTCGGAAAGTGCTGCCAGCGGCTGGCTGGCCTTGGCTTCGATCGCCAGGTTGGGCAGCTTTTGCGCCGGGAAGCGCTCGCGGCCGACGCCAGCGTCGATGTCCTCGGCGCTTACCACGACACGCGGCCAGCCTTTGAGTCTGGCGAAGCAGTCTTCCACCGGCAGGAACAGCTCGACCGGCGGCAACAGCGGCCGGTTCGGATCGATGCGGCGCTCTTCATAGCGGCCGCGCACGTCGTTCCAGAAATGCTCGGCGGCCTGCTCGACGCCCGGCAGGGAGAACACCTGGGTGTCCTGGGGCAGGTAGTCGAACAGGGTCGAGGTTTCATCGAAGAACAGCGGCAGGTAGTACTCGATGCCGGCGGGAATGATGCCGCTGGTGAGGTCCTGGAAGATCGGGCTGCGCCGGAAGTCCACGTCGAAACGCTCGCGGAAGCGCGCCTTGAAGCGGGTCACTGCATCTTTTTGCAGGGGAAATTCCCGTGCCGGCAGCAGGCGCACCGATTCGACCTTGTCGATGGAGCGCTGGGTTTCTGGGTCGAAGGTGCGCAGGGTTTCGATTTCGTCGTCGAACAGATCGATCCGGTATGGCAGCTTGCTGCCCATGGGGAACAGGTCGATCAGGGCGCCGCGCACGGCGAACTCGCCATGCTCGTAGACGGTATCGACGCAGCGGTAGCCGCTGGCTTCGAGGCGGGTGCGCATCTGCTCGACATCGAGCTTCTGGCCGATGTCGAGGACCAGGCTGCTGCCGAGCAGGAAGCGGGTCGGCGCCAGGCGGTGCAGGGCGGTGGTGATCGGTACCACGAGGATGCCGTGGTCCAGCTCCGGCAGGCGGTACAGGCTGGAAATCCGCTGCGAGATGATGTCCTGGTGCGGCGAGAACAGGTCGTAGGGCAGGGTTTCCCAGTCGGGGAAGGGCAGGACCGCCAGCTCCGGCGCGAAGAAGCGCAGTTCCTGTTCCAGCCGGTCGGCGCTCTGGCTGTCGGCGGTGAGGAGCAGGGTGAAGCGTTTGGCGGCGCTGGCGGCCTCGGCGATGGCCAGGCTCAGGGCGGCGCCGGGCAGGTTGCCCCAGGTGTGTTTGCCGGCGGTGGCCGGAAGGTGCGGTAGACGCAGAACTGGCACGGGAGGTCGAGCTCCAAGCGTTGCGACAAAGAGATCGATTGTACCGGGCCGAGGCCCCTGCGGTAAGGCTTGTGGCGCGCAAATTGGCGCGACGTGACAGGGGCGACAGGCGCTCATTGCCCGATGCGAAGCTCGGCGTCATAATGTAGCCCCTTTTTTCTGTCCCTACATGTGGAAGGTTCCCGTGACTCAGAAGCCCGACCAGTGTCTTGGTGAGTGGATCGATCGTGAAGCACTTGCAGAAGCGATGATCCCGCTTATCGGTCAGCTCTACCGCAATAACAACGTGGTGAGCTCGATCTATGGCCGCAGCCTGATCAACCGTTCGGTGATCTCGATCCTCAAAGCCCACCGCTTTGCCCGCCATCGCCAGACCGACGAAACCGAACTGTCCGTCCACGAGACATTCCCCCTGCTCAAGGCCATGAGCGAGCTGAAACTGGGCGCCGCTTCGGTCGACCTGGGCAAGCTGGCCAACAAGTTCAAGCTGGAAGGCAACGGCCGCAGCGTCGAGCAGTTCGTGCGCGAAGAACTGGCCGAAGTGGTCGGTCAGCAGAACGCTTCCGCACGCAAGGGCACCGACGTCGTCCTGTACGGCTTCGGCCGCATCGGCCGCCTGCTGGCGCGCATCCTGATCGAGAAGACCGGTGGCGGCGACGGCCTGCGCCTGCGCGCCATCGTCGTGCGCAAGGGCGCGACCAACGACCTGGTCAAGCGTGCCAGCCTGCTGCGTCGTGACTCGGTTCACGGCCCGTTCGACGGCACCATCACCGTCGACGAGGAAAACAACACCATCACCGCCAACGGCAACCTGATCCAGGTGATCTACGCCAAGGCGCCGAGCGAAGTCGACTACACCCAGTACGGCATCCAGAACGCCCTGATCGTCGACAACACCGGCGTATGGCGTGATGCCGAGGGCCTGGGCCAGCACCTGGCCTGCCCGGGCGCTGCCCGCGTGATCCTCACCGCACCTGGCAAGGGCGCGCTGAAGAACATCGTGCACGGCATCAACCACGGCGAAATCACTGCCGACGACAAGATCATCTCTGCCGCTTCCTGCACCACCAACGCCATCGTGCCGGTGCTGAAGGCGCTGAATGACCAGTACGGCATCGTCCATGGTCACGTCGAAACCGTTCACTCGTTCACCAACGACCAGAACCTGATCGACAACTTCCACAAGGGCAGCCGTCGCGGTCGTGCCGCGCCGCTGAACATGGTCATCACCGAGACCGGCGCCGCCACTGCAGCCGCCAAGGCACTGCCAGTGCTGAAAGGCAAGCTGACCGGCAACGCCATCCGCGTTCCGACGCCGAACGTCTCCATGGCGATCCTCAACCTGAACCTGGAAAAGGCCACTACTCGTGAAGAGCTGAACGAGTACCTGCGCCAGACCGCCATGCATTCCGAGCTGCACAAGCAGATCGACTACGTGAGCAGCCAGGAAGTGGTATCGACCGACTTCGTCGGTTCGCGCCACGCCGGTGTGGTCGACGCCGAAGCCACCATCTGCAACGAAAACCGCGTTGTCCTGTACGTCTGGTACGACAACGAATTCGGTTACAGCTGCCAGGTAGTGCGCGTGATGGAAGATATGGCCGGTGTGAACCCGCCTGCATTCCCACGCTAAGCTTGCTGGTGTGTTGAAAAGAACGGGAGCCTTCGGGTTCCCGTTTTTTTTGGAGTTTTGTTTTGTTCTTGAGGGCCCTATCGCCGGCAACGCCGGCTCCCACAGGGTTGGCGGTGCACACAACCCCTGTGG
>NZ_JBMDIJ010000138.1:0-9218 GCF_057808595.1 Pseudomonas sp. FG98
CAGGGCCCAGACCAGGCCGTCCAGGCCGCGCCAGCGACTGAGGCTGCGCCACAGGACGAGGTCGGCGGGATCGGGATCGCTACGCAGGCTGCCGGCCCACAACAGCACGGTGCGCTCGCCAACCAGCCAGCGCTGTTCGGTGAGGCCCGGGGCGATGGCTTCGATTTGGTCGGGTTCGCCGGCGACCAGCAGCAGGCGGGTCTTGCGGCGCCAGAAGGGGCCGTAGAGGCTGCGCAGGGTTTCCACCAGTTTGACCCTGGGTTCGACCGGCTTTTTCGGCGGCGGTGGCGGCGGTGCCACCGGGTTGTGATCGACCAGCCGGCGCACGCCGTCATGCAAGGTCTGCCAGATCAGCAGCACCATGATGAACAGCAGGGTCCAGGCCAGCCCGGCCACTAGCAGCAGTTCCTGCCAGGGCGTGCGTTGCGGGTCGGAAAAGTGCCAGCCCGCCGCAACCACGGCGACGATCACCGCCAGGGCGGCGGCCAGCAGCAGTACGGTGTGCAGGGGCGAGAATCTCGGAGTTTCAGCAGGTTGGGTCATCAGGTGTCACCACTCCCAGGGCCAGGGTGCATGAAGGGTCGCTGGCCAGCCAGGCGCTGGGCATTGCGTTGAGTTGGGCATGGGCGGCGGCCAGGCTCAGGGCCACCGCTGCCTCCAGTTGTTGCAGTTCGCCGAAGTTGAGTGCCGGCGCGGCTGGCAGCGGGTTCCAGCCGAGGTCGGCCAGGGCCGGGGAAAAGCTCGCGCAGGCCTGTGCCGGCGCGTCCAGATGGCACTGGCGCAAGGCACGCTCGGCCACCTCGGGCAAGGCGTCGCCGTCGGCGACGAAGGCTTCGCCACGGGCGATGCGCACGCCACCGCTTTTGCCCAGCAGCCAGAGCAACGCCGCCTCGCCGCCGGGCAGCGTGCTGTCCTTGCGCCGCGCCAGCGATTCGCAGCCGGCGCAGAGCACCAGGGCGTCACCCTCAACCTGATGCAGGGCGTCGATCACCTCGTCCAGGCTGTCCAGGCCCTTCCACGGTCGCGGCTGGTCGGGCAGCACGACGTTGAAGCGTCGCCCTGTCTCCTCGGCAAACACCTGCCAGGCCTCGGCCGAGCCCTGCCAATAGCAGTGCAGCAAGGGCGCGATGAACGGCTCGCGGCGCTGTGCCTGCAACTGCACCGCCAGCAGTCGCGCCAACTGCCGCTCGCGCCGGGCCTGGCCCTTGCCCAGCACCTGGGTCGAGCGCAACACCTGGCCGCCCTCCTCGGTCGTGGTCTGAGGCGGCTTGCGCTCGGCCTCGAACAGCCCGGCGCGGTCGTCGGGCTGGCTGCAGGCCGGGCCGATCAGCACCATCTCCAGCAGCGCGGCCTGTTGTCGATGGTGGTTCCACCAGCGGGTTTCGACCTTTGCCACAGCATCGGCGTAGCACGCGGCGTTATGCCGGTTGAAGCGGAACGCCAGTACCCGCAGCAGCAGCGCCAGCAACCACAACATCAGGGCCAGGGCGCCGAGCGCTGGCAGCCAGTCTTCCAGCCACGGGCGCAGCAGCACACCGGCACAACCGACCAGGGCCAGCACCACCAGCCCGCCGACCATCCAGCGCAGGTACTGTGGCGGCGGGCGCAGCGGCCAGGCAGCGAAATGCGGCGCCGGCTTCATGGTTCCACCAGGGTGTCGGGCATGGAACTGACCAGGGAACAACCGCAATTGCAGCGATGGCCATGCAGGGCCACGGGCAGGTCATCCATGGTCATCAGGTCGCTGCCTTCGGCGATGGCGGTCAGGCCATGCAGGTTGCAGCGCACCCGGTCGCCTTCGCAGGCAACGGGCTTGCCGTCGCAGTCATAGCGGCCCTGGAGGACTTCGCCGCCGTAGGGGTGCAGGGTATCGCCGAGACGGATCAGGGGTTTCATAGGGAGGCTCCTTGTGCCGAGGCACGGTTGGGGGTGGCCGGGCAGGATTGCGGTTCCGGCAGGTTCAGCGGTGTCTTGATCGGGTAGTCGGGGTGGCCATAGCCGTAGCAGGACGTCGCCACCTGGATTTCATCGCAAGGGAGGAAATGCACGGTCATGCCGCAGGTGGAGTGGTCGGTATAGGCAGGCACGGATACCTGTTTACTGTGATGGCGAGTTTGAGCGTCTATTTTCTCTACCCATTCCAGGTATTTCGGCCAATCGCCAAACCCTGGTGACGGGTCGTAAGCAACGCCTGTAGTCCAATCGACGCGCACCGTCATACCGGGTTGCCATTTCCCAGACACGCTGTAATGTCCGCCACCGCCAGTCTGCCAAGGCCCGATGACGTCCAGTCCGGTGCGTCCATCGACACTGAACCGGTTGATCGCCCAGTGGGTATGGTTGACCCCTTCGAGAATCCCGGCCTGAGCAACTGGCATGCACAACGCGGCAGTCACTCCACACACCGCCGCCAGGATTGAAGCTGTGCAGGTCTTCATCGTGCGGCTCCTTGTGCGGGCTCGTGATCAACAGCCGGGCATGCCTGTGGCTCCGGCAGTTCCAGCGGGATCTTGATCGGGTAGTCGGGGTGGCCATAGCCGTAGCAGGAGGTCGTCACCTGGATTTCATCGCAAGGAAGGAAATGCACGGTCATGCCGCAGGTGGAGTGGTCGGTGTACTCAGGGACGGGAACCAGTCGCGTGTGCCGGCGTTTTTGGGCCAGGATCTCTCGCTCCCAGGCCAGGAACTTTTCCCAGTCGGCTGTACCGGGAAAGCCAGCAGAGCTGAATACTCCAGTTTCCCAATCGACTCGCACCGTCATACCGGGTTGCCATTTCCCGGGCACGCTGTAATACCCGCCGCCGCCAGTCTGCCAAGGCCCGATGACGTCCAGTCCGGAGCGTCCATCGACACTGAACCGGTTGATCGCCCAGTGGGTATGGTTGACCCCTTCGAGAATCCCGGCTTTTGCCTGGCTCGTGGCGGACAGGCCCGATATGCCGAAGAGGACTGTCAGTACCAGCGGGCGGACCAGGTTTCCGGGGCGAATCTTCGCCCTCCCTCCGTTATCAGGCCGAAGCATCGTTCACCTCCGCCTGCCCGGCCTGGAAACGCGCCCAGTCGGCATCGACCTGGTCCAGCGCCCGGGAGAGGCGCTCGGCTTCTTCCTCTTCGGAGCGGATACCCTGCACAGAGCCATCCTGCCCGAACATTTCGCCATAACGTTCCTCGAACCCCGCCAGCATCCGCCTGTGGGTGGTCCCGAAGAACACCACGCGCTCACCGAAGTAGCCGCCCAGCGGCTCGCGCCCGAACAAGCTGTAGAGAAACCAGGCGCGGGAGTCGTGGATCTGGTCATCGAACAAGGCGCGCAGCAGGCCTTCCGGTTTATTGGCGTTCAGGTGCTCGTGAACTTCGCCCCGTTGCTTCGGGCTGGTGTGGTTAGCGCTGCCACGGGGCGGCGGAAACAGGCGGCTGACACGCTCACGTCCCAGGCGGTAGATGTACTGGCGCTCCATGCGCTCGACAGCCCTGGAGTAGCTGGCGACCAGAACGCTAAAGGACGGATGCATACCAACGATGCGCAGCACCTGATCGATGGCCCAGGGCTCCAGACGCTCCGTGCGATAGGTCTTGGCGAACTCCTCGGCGGCTTCACGCAACTGGGTCTGGCCCATGTCCGGATCGAAATCCTTGACCCCTGGTTCCAACGCCCTGCGCGGCAGGCCTTCGCGCTTCTCCCTGGCTCGTTGCTCGTCCCGGCGTTTTTCCACTTCCTTCTGCTTCTGGTTACGCCGGTCCTCGGCGGCGTCGCGCTTGTCTTCAGGGGCTTCCGTGTCGCTGGCGGCGAGGTAGAAAGGTTGGGTCAACAGGGTGGAGAAGGCATAGCGATCGATGCGCCAGGCGGTGATCCAGCCGAGCTGGTCGCGCAGGACGGCTTCCACCGTTCTGTCGGACGGGATGGGTTGGTAGGTTTCGATTTGCTCTAACGGGAGAGGTTCTGGGGTTGAGGCAAGGTCTAAGGTTGCTTGGCGCCAGGCGTTAAAACGCTTGACTAGCTCTGGAGCGACAATAAACCCCAATAACACATCGGACGCCATGGCTCGCCACGACTGCGATTTCAATTCCTGCGGAACCACGTGATTTGGCACTTTCAACGGTGCCCCATTAGCAAACGCATCCGCATATAGTTCATTCAATGCAATCTGCGATAACAGAAGACGGTCATTCTCGCCAACTGCCTTCCCCTGATCCCCCGGCGGATACCCTCCCCCCTGATCCGAATGCACCCCTGGGTGTACCACCTCCACGGAATTCTCCGGATAACCACCATCCTCACGCCGGATGGAGCCCAGCGGAAAACTCAGGCGCTGCTCATGACTGGCCACGATATGCAGGCAGCGCTTGACCAGTCGGCTGCGCGGCAGTTCCTGGGTATCGTCGGCCCAGGCCATATGTCCGTCGGCCCCTGGGACCGAATCGGCAAAGCCGACCGAGGCAACGGTGTCGAGCAACCCGAGATACTGCACTTCGACCGGTAGCCGGAGGTCGCCAAACACCAGCACCGGCGCCGAGTCGACATCCTCCAGCAGGCGATCCAGCCAACTGACGAAGGCCCGGGCCGTCGCCGCACCACGGGAAAAGCCGTAGACATACAAGCGGATGCCCAGCAATCGCGAGCGCCCGGGTTGGCCGGCGGCCATGGCCTGGCGCAGGGGCTTTTCCAACGCGGCTAGCTGCTTGTCCAGTTCACGCCTGCGGTTCCACCTGCCTTGCAGTTTCTGGACACCGGGAAACCAGTCGGTGCCCATGGCACTGACCGAGCGAAACCGCTCCTGGTCGCTTTGACGAGGCAAACCAAGGGCGCTGCGCAGGGCATCGATGACCATCAGCAGTCCCCAGTTGACCCGTTCCTCGCCCCACCTGGCAAACGCCAGCCCCCACATGGTGAAATCGAGGTCGTTGACCTCGGGGAACGAAGTCCCCACCCCGGGGATGTAGTACTTGAAATACTGGCCGCGACCAGTCCCCGGCGGATCGGTCAGGCCCCCGGAAAGTGGACTGTGGGAGGTTCCCCCGGCGTAGCCACTGCCGATGGTTGCCCGGAACAGACGGCCGATATTGGTCGGGCTTGGCGTGCTGGCCAGATACAGGTCGTGATTGAGGTTGTTGCCGGTACCGTCGAAGAACAGGCTGATATGCAGGGTCTTGCAGCATGGCGGCGCCACGCGATGGCCGGACGCCAGGCTCAGGGCATCCTGATAGTCCTGCTCCTGCTCACGCTGGATATTCAGGTTGGCGTAGATTTGTTCCGGCCGGCTTGGCAGCCGTCCTTGCAAGGGAAATTGTGGCGGATAGCAAACAGTGGCGACGGTCACATCGGACATGACTTAGGCTCCGGCAATTGCAAAGGGGTTGTGATTGGATATCCAGGGCGGCCATACCCATGGCAGGAGGTAGTGACCTGGACGTCATCGCAAGGCAGGAAATGAACGGTGATGCCGCAAACGTCCTGACCGTTGTAGTCAGGTACCGACACCACTTTGCTGTGCTGCCGCGTTTGTGAATCGACCTCTTCGAGCCATGCAAGGTATCTGGGGCGATCGGCAAAGCCCGGAAAGCCGTCGGCGTAAGCAACACCGGTTTCCCAGTCAATGCGTACCGTCATCCCGGGAGACCATCTCGCCGGCATGCTGAAGTGCCCCCCACCACCACTTTGCCAAGGCCCGATGATGTCGAGCGCTGAACGCCCATCGACACTGAACCTGTTGATCGCCCAGTGGGTATGGTTCACGCCCTCGATAATCCCGGCCTGGGCGAGCGGCACGAACAAGGCGCCGACCACTCCGAAAAGGCTCGCGAGGCTTCCTCGAATCAGGGTTTTCATCGCGAGCCCCCTTCTACCGACGTCACTTCGACCAGCGGGCACGACTGCGGCCTGGGCAACTCCAGCGCGGTCTTGATCGGATAGTCAGGACTGCCATAGCCATGGCAGGAGGTGGTGACCTGGACTTCATCGCAAGGCAGGAAGTGAACGGTGATGCCGCAAACGTCGGTTCCCGTGTAATCGGGAACGGCGACGGCTTTGCTGAGTTGCCTGTTCTGCGCCTTGATCTGCGCAATCCAAGCGTCATACGCCTGGGGGTTTTCAAAACCGGGAAAACCATCGGGGTATGCGATACCCGTCTCCCACGCAATGGTTACCGTCATCCCGGAAGACCATCTCGCCGGCATGCTGAAGTGCCCGCCACCACCACTTTGCCAAGGCCCGATGATGTCGAGCGCTGAACGTCCATCGACACTGAACCTGTTGATCGCCCAGTGGGTATGGTTCACGCCCTCGATAATCCCGGCCTGGGCGAGCGGCACGAACAAGGCGCCGACCACTCCGAAAAGGCTCGCGAGGCTTCCTCGAATCAGGGTTTTCATCGCGAGCCCCCTTCTACCGACGTCACTTCGACCAGCGGGCACGACTGCGGCCTGGGCAACTCCAGCGCGGTCTTGATCGGATAGTCAGGACTGCCATAGCCATGGCAGGAGGTGGTGACCTGGACGTCATCGCAAGGCAGGAAATGAACGGTGATGCCGCACACGTCGGCTCCCGTGTAATCGGGAACGGCGATGACTTTGCTGTGCTGACGCTTCTGAGCTTCGGCTTTTGCCACCCATGCCCGGTACTTTTCACGATCCGCAAACCCAGGAAAACCCGCTGAGCTGCCAATACCGGTTTCCCAATCAATGCGTACCGTCATCCCGGGCTGCCATTTCCCGGGCACGCTGTAGTATCCGCCGCCGCCAGTCTGCCAAGGCCCGATGACATCCAGTGCGGTGCGTCCATCGACACTGAGCCTATTGATCGCCCAGTGGGTATGGTTCACACCCTCGATGATCCCGGCCTGGGCGAGCGGCACGAGCAAGGCGCCGACCACTCCGAAAAGGCTCGCGAGGCTTCCTCGAATCAGTTTTTTCATCGCGAGTCCCCTTCTACCGAAGTCACTTCGGCCAGCGGACAGGACTGCGGCTTGGGCAACTCCAGCGCGGTCTTGATCGGATAGTCGGGGCTGCCATAGCCATGGCACGAGGTGGTGACCTGGATCTCGTCGCACGGCAGGAAGTGCACAGTCAGCCCGCAAGTGGCCTGTCCCCTGTAGTCGGGGACGGGAACGTCGCGGGAGTGCCGGCGTTTTTCCGCGTTGACCTGACGTTTCCACTCCAGGTAGCGAGGCCAGTCGGCAAAACTGGGAATGTGCTCCGAGTAAGCGATGCCGGTTTCCCATGCGACGCGTACGGTCATGCCGGGTTGCCATTGCCCGGGCACGCTGTAATGCCCACCGCCGCCGCTCTGCCAGGGGCCGATACTGTCCAGCCCTGAACGGCCGTCGACACTGAAGCGGTTGATCGCCCAGTGGGTATGGTTGATCCCTTCGAGAATCCCGGCCTGCACGGCGGGACCGTATAACACCGCTGCCAGCCCGCAACAGGCTGCGAACCGTGAAATGGCCGCACGCCCTGGTGGCCTTTGCGATTCAGTGCGCATGCTTTTTGCCTCCTTCCACTTCGCCCCGGATCCGCTCCAGCACGAAGGCAATCCGCTTGGTACCCGCCATCAAACCGGCCTCGTCGGCTTCCAGCATCGCCCTGTAGCAGGCCTGGAAGCGTTGCTCCGGGCTCCATTGCGCCGGTAGCTGGCCCGCGATGTGGGTCAGTGCGCGGCTGGCATCGCTGGCACAACCGAGCCGGTGCAGTTGGGGATCGTCGAGTTCGAAAGGCTGAAACAGATCAGGGCCTGCCGCAGAGGCGGCTGCGCCCCGCAAGTAGCCGGGCTGGCCATCGCGGTCGAGCCAGCTCCAGCACAGCGCCGGGTGCAACAACTGCTGTTGCTGCTGCGGATCGAGGACATGGCTGAACAGCAGCGGAAACAGGCGCGGGTCGTAAAAGCGCAGGACCCCGACGGCTCCGCCGTTGGCGGCTTCGAGGCACTGCTGCAGGTAGCCGGCCAGGCGCTCGAAAGGCCATTTGG
This sequence comes from Pseudomonas sp. FG98, assembly GCF_057808595.1. NCBI lineage: Bacteria > Pseudomonadati > Pseudomonadota > Gammaproteobacteria > Pseudomonadales > Pseudomonadaceae > Pseudomonas > Pseudomonas sp. FG98. The sequence continues at coordinate 7,961 of NZ_JBMDIJ010000138.1, forward strand.
ACACCAGCGCCAGCAGCCGTGAGTCCATGGCGAAGGTGTCGACCAGTTCCTCCAGCCAGAAGCGGTGCAGCGGCTGGGCCAGTTCGATCCGCACCAGCAACGGGCCGAGGTGGGCGATGCCACTCTCGGGCATGTCCTCGAACAACAGTTGAAAGGAGATCGCCGGCTCGAACTGGCGAAGCCCCTCCAGCAACCGCTCCTGGCAACCGGCCTGGTCAATCAGCAAGTCCAGATGAGGGCTGTCCAGTTGCGTACAGAAATGATCGAGCAGTCGCAGCCAGCGTTCCGTTTGCACTTCACTCATACCTGAGCCTCCCTTTGTGCCAGGCCGATCAGGTCTTCCCTGGCCTTTTCCATGCACTCCTCACACACCGCCCCCGGCAACTCCGACGTCGGCAGAATCGGCAATTCGAAACTCTCCCCCGCCGGCCGCCTGAGCCGGTGCTGCCCCTTGAGCTCCAGCAACCCCGGCGACTGGATCAGCACCTCGCCCTCCGGCGTCAGGCGAATGCTTGCCCCGCCGCAACCGAGGGTGATGCCGTTCTTGGCGATGATCTGCACATGGCCTTGCACCGATTGCACGTCGATGTCCTGCTGGGCGATGAGCTTGAGCAGGTCGCCGTGGGATTCGATTTCCAGCGGGCCCTTGCCCGAGACCAGGCGCATGCCTTGCTGGCGGGCCAGCAGGGAGATGTCGTGTTCGGCGTGGGCGAACAGGCGCTGGGCGGTGCCGAGGTTGAGTTCGCCCTGGCTTTGCAGGTAGGTGGATTCGCCGCTTTGCAGTAGCAGGCTGGCCGGGGTGACGGCGGCGACGCCCTTGGGCGCGCTGAGGAGGATGGCCGGGTCCTGCAGGGCGCCGGTGCTGGCCTTGAGTTGCTGCAAATCGGCGAGGTTCGCTTGCAGGCTGTGGTGCTCGGCGCTGACCTTGCGCCAGTCCTCGACCTGCCGTTCGGCCTTGTCGAGTTGCTCGATGGCAGGCTCCATGGCGAGCACCTCGCCCTCGGCCTTGGGCTGGACATCGGCACTGATGAACAGGCCCTTCCCCGCCCTGAGCACGCCCCAGTGATCGCTGCGCAGCTCGAAGCCTTCACCGCGCTTCTTGCGGTCCTTGCCCACCAGGTGACCGAGATTGAGCTGGCTCTTGCCAGCAAACTCGGTGCTGACCTTGATGTGCTCCTGCCCCTTCTGGTCCTCCATGCGCAGCTTGTTGTTGCTCGGTGTACGCAGCACGTTGCGCGTGTTGTTGTCGCGGGCGACG
>NZ_JBMDIJ010000139.1:0-9058 GCF_057808595.1 Pseudomonas sp. FG98
GTTGTTGCCGCATAACTGGCTGCCGTTACGCAACCTGTAATGCCCGTTCGCTTACTGAGCAGGGTGCAGTCTGGCGTGCAGGTTGACTATCAGGCTCGTGGAGCCATCAGTCTCGTAGGTCAACCACTCTAACACCGCAGCCTCCTGTCCAGGCGTCAAGCCCTTCAGGGTTGCCTCGATCACCAGACTGGCGGCACGATCAGCGCCATGAACGTGAAAATCGTGTTCAAAGATGCGAATTGTGTCGAAGCTAGTGGTCCATAATACTTGGCGAATAGCATCGACGATGCCTGTTTTGCCCGCGTCATTCTCACCAATGAGAATGTTCATCCCAGGATTGAGCTGCAAGTCAAGCGCAGGGCTATTAGTTCCGTCGCCGAACGCCCGGAAATTCTGGGCAATAATTCGATGTAGGTACACTGAAACTCCTTAATAGCTAGCCTTCATTGGCATTAGCGCTCAATACCTGAGTTGCCATCACCGTTTATACCCGCCCGGCTTGATCGCTCCTGAGCGATGAGTACATAGCGCATGTGCGAAATGGTAACGGACGTTCAACCTTGGACGATCACTAGTGTAGCGGCATACCTGAGCCAGAACGCTCACAACGTCCAGCGCCGCCATGACAAGAGAGATCCCCATCAAAAACGTAGGAAGCCCTCAAATCGGCAAATTTGATTAGAGGGCTGCAAAACGACTCATCTTTAAATTTAGGCCCTAGCGGCCAGTCCTCCGTGCCAATCAGCGCCAACGCTGTTCTTCCTGCTCGATTAGCTGTCTTATTTTCTGCGCATTAGGTGTCGATGCGGCCTTACGCCGAACAGACACTTGTTCTGGTGAGAATGCGTTTGGCGCTTTATTGACGTACGCCGTACAGGCGGATTGAAAGCCAATCTCCCCAGCGCGGGCGCATAGCATTCTGCGTTGCGAATCATCGAAGAGCATTACCCGAATAGGATTTAGGCGCAGTAGCTCTCTCCATCTAGCATCCAATGAAACGAAGAAAGGTATGTAAAATGATCCAAGATGACTCTGGGTAGCCATTCTCTCCATAAGCCGAAGATGCATGATATCCCAAGCCATCGCTTTTACTTTAGTCAGAATTTCTTTCGAGGGCCCGGTGACGGGGCCAAAGAAAGGGGCTACGACTTTACTCGACATGCCTTGCCAAATCAGACTTAACTCGGTCATAGGTACGTATCCCAAGTCAGAGATACAAAAGTCCAAAAGCCCTGTCAAAATGCGATTCGGATCCTTCTTTTGAGCCATGTGCCACAGGTTGGCAAATCGCAGCAGCAGCACTTGCACACCAAGAGTGTGAGCTTCATGTTGCATGATCGCAGTACTGTCGTAGAGGCTGCGAATAAATATCTCGGCATCAGGACGAAGACGTTCTTTGAGACAGTCCTCCTCGAAGCTGAATTTTAATTGCCCAGTGGCGCCGAATAATTCCCAATCCATATGATCCAGCATACGAAACGCAACAACCGTATCTACCGGCCGCCTATTCTTGCCATTCTCACGAGATAGCCGTACGTTTTCATAGAGAAAGGGCAGTAAATCAAACTGCACATTTGGATTAAGCGCCTTCAGACGTAGAACCTCTAGTACCCGTTCGTGATTAATGCCGCCGATTGACTCTCTAAAGACTAATGCTCTCAAACGCTCCGCGAAGTTGGAGTCAAAGCTCAAGGAATAATCCATCAGCACATTTGATCGACCACCAGTCAACACAGACTGAACCCCTGTGTGCCGAGAGATAAAGGATGCCCGAGGCCCCTCAAAAATAGGAATAACGTATTCATTCGATGCAATACCTAGACCCATTTCAAGATCAACCGCACCTGCATTTTCCGAGCAAACAAGTGCGCGCATGTCGGCGAATTCTGCAGCCCGACTGGTTTCCATTTCTGCCCACGCACTTGGATTATTGAACACAACAGCGGAGTATAAGAGATCTATAGCAGAGTACTGATTCATAGATATACCGGGGTTGGGATATGGATTAAATTCATCAACTCACGCATGATCAATCACGCAGAGAACGTGCTCAAGCATCAATCTACTGACCATTTCCCCCTATGCATCTGCAGCACCCTTACGTTAGTGCTCACGGAAGTGCCTATTTTTCCTTACGTCGTAAAGCAATCTGCGACTAAATATTATATCACCATGATATCAGCCGTTAAATCTACGCGGCGTGCATCGCACATACTGGATAAGCTGAATAACTTAAGGAATATGGAGCGGACATCCCATGGAGATTAGCAGCCGGCGCGCATTCTTCTTAAGTCGCTCTTGAACCTCCACTTCCGGAAGATCCCACGCCTCAGAGAGCAGCTTCGCTGTAAGTTCAAAACACCATGGCTGTACGGTCCTGCCTTCGACTTGAGCAAACGGCCCATCGCTTTCTGGCACCACCCTATCCTTTGGCAGTTTCTTCGCCAGTGCTTTGCCTGAGGCCGAGCTGAACGCCGCAGGCCCTATACTGAACCAACAGCCGGCCTCTACCGCCAACTTGAGCTCGGTAGCTGTTCCGCTGAACCAGTGCAGCACCGCGATTCCGTAATCAGGATAAGCACTTAGGATCGACAGGACATCCCCAACAGCTTGGCGGGAGTGGATGCTAAGCGCCCGCCCTCCCAGTCGATGACACGTTTCGATGGTGGCGGTGAACACCTTCCTCTGCATTTCGTAGCTATGCTTGAAGCGCCTTGAACCATCAAGTCCAACTTCGCCGACCGCTTTCACCGGGCCGATTTGTTCCAGGAGCTGCTCCAGCTCCTTGTACCGCTCATGAATAATTTCTGGATGCAGACCCGGAGTGACTAGGACTTCTGGATGACTGCCAAGCACCCGGGTGGTTGCTTGATAAGCCATCGGGCTGGTTGTCACCAACCAAGTGAACACATTGCGCTTGAGCGCCTCTGCGTGAACATCACGAGCCTTGGGATATAGGTCGAGATGACAGTGAAAGTCGATCAAAGTATTCCATCTCCAACCAGTACGGCTTCAAGCTCGTCAATACCACTCGCTAACACCCTACGATACTGGGCACGCTCTGCTAAAGGTGCAAATGCCAGCGAAGCGCCAAGGAAGCTATCAAGCCCTTTACTCCTTGCAGTCAGTATTGCGAGTGCAACTGCCATAGGGTCATCGGGGCCACTGGATTTTTCGCTTCCTGCGAGGGATGGAAAGACATAGCGCGTCCCGTCTGACCCAGGTGACCAAGCGTTGAATGCGGCTCGGCGGATCATACAAGGAACGCAACGCCCACAATGCTTACGATTGTAAGTGCGGAATCGCCCGCAACTCGTGGAGTCGGAAGCCCATTGCTGAAGCAACGGTTGATTCAGGCATTCGCTCATCATCTCCCCCTTCGTCTTGAATCGATAGGGTAATTCGAGCTGAGCGGAAACGCCCAATCCATCCAAGACATTCTGGAGCTTACTGATAAACAGCGGATGAGTTGTACGGGTACTCAGGCTGGAAACCCGGCCAGGTACCAATGGTGGATTGACGCAAATGAAACCATTTTCTGGAATGAAGATGGTCGGGCGTGCATCACCCAGCTTGGACGCCGCCAACACGGCAAACGCGTAAAAAGCCAATGAGCGGCCACGAGTTGACGGCTCTCTCGCACCCTTAAAGCCAATGCCGTGGCTCCACTGATAATGTGAGCCAGGTCCACTGAGCATCGCTGCATAGTGTCGTTGCCGCTCCGAATCTTCATGGGCGAGTTGAGATACGAACAATGGTCGTCGCCCCTGAGCAACCAGGTCAATGCCACCGATGAGGCTATCGAGCCCACCCGAAAGCAGCGAGACGCAGTCATGATCGACGATCTCATCACGTCCTTGTGGCGGCGCGGCGCCCGCGTCGGTGAAGATCAATGTCCAATAATCACCGGTCAGAACCTTGAGCATTTGCTCCAGATCCTCTTTCCATGGCTGCCATCGCAGCGGCTCGTGCAACCCAATGGAAAGCTGGATAGTGCGCGTCCAACCGTCTGCACTTGTGCTGCGCAAGCCGCATAAGTCTGCACTGCATACAGCAAGACAGAATTGCACAAAATCCCAGGTAGCCGGGGTCGGGTGAAAGCCCTTACGTTTAAGTGAGCCGTGCCAACCGGCAGCAATGGTGCCCACCCCTTCTCGCCTGGCACTCTTGAAATAGGTGAATGCCCGCTCTCCCACGGCGAGATTTTCAGGAAGTCGCTCCACGGTCGTGCAGATAACTTTAATCATTCTGCGAACACCCCTAACGCCGTTTCAAGTACCACTTGGGCGAGACCTTGCGGGTCGAGTTGTCTTGGCAGGATTTGTTCCATGACCGCGCGTACCTCGCCGTGTACCCATTCCTTGATATCATTACGCAGCGCCTGAATCTCTCTCGGTTGGTGTTTGAGCTTCTCGTAGGTCTGCCCCAACTGCAGATCCATGCGGTTACACACCTCATTGGCAATCGTGTAGCCGATGACGTCGGCGATCTGTTGATCTGAGAGACTGAAGATGTCGACTTGCGGATCTTGCTCGTAGAGCATTGCCATAGCGTCGGCCGCCGCATTTCGCAATGACTCATCATCGATACTGCCGGTGTCGGGCATAACCTCTCTGATCAGTTCGAGCGCAAGATCGTTAGCCGACAAGTTGGCGCCGCGAACGCGCTGCACCCAGTCTCTGACGCGCGCATCTGTGCCGTCCCGAACGGCCTCCAGAAACGCACCGAGTCGACCTGCACCCTGTGCGGTGCCGCGCATGGTAGCAGCGGCCCGACCAGAGCCACCCATGCCTTTGCTCACCATGCTCTTGGCAGCACCGCGCAGCGCATCGCGGCCACCGCCGCCTAGGTAATTCGATAATTTGGAACGAGCCGGTGCAAACCTGCGACCCGGAGCGAAATCTGGATTCCCTGCCTCCTGCGCAGCTCCCTCCCCTACACCTTCACCAGAATCGCCATCGGCGCCGCCCGCAGCATCATCTCCCGGATCTTGTTGTGGGCCGTTTTCATCGCCCGGATCTGGAGGCGAGCCATCGCCATTGCCGCCTGCGCCATGATCTAACCACTCAGGGTCGAACGGGGAGCCGCCTTTGCCCCCACCGCTGGAAGTCGAAGTACCCATTTAGATTCCCTTCTTTACCGGTGAGCTGATTGCGTTTTTGGTCGCTTTTTGAACTTCATTGACGTCTTGCCATGACTTGAGCGTTTCGGTGGCCCAGGGCTGACGTGAAAGCGGAGGAATGATGCCCGGGCCAATGTCTTTCAATGGCGCCTGATTGAGTAATAAGGCTGCCTTTTTCCCTAACTCGGGGAAGGTTTTGCAGACTTCAATCAGCATGAACACATCCCTGGCAGCCTTCCACGTGCGTGATGACGCGTTAGCCTGCCATGCTTTCGTCATTGCGATCTCGGCCTGAACCTGACCAACTTTGAGAATCAAAGCGGTGAGCTCAGCATGACCGCTTGTGGCCAATTTTAAGGTATCCCTGAGCTCCCGGGATTCCGGTGTCATGTTGTCGTCGCCGAAATCGCGAGTTGCGGTATCGCGACTCAAATGGAGCAAAGCCCTTAGATCTGAAGCTCCAAGAAGCGGCGCTAAATTTAGCCACTCTCTGGTAAATGCATCGTCTTTGAAAGGTGGCATTAAAGCGCCACCGGCTTCTACGGCCGCTTCGGCGACTTGCAGAATCTCAACTCGGCCGTCATTTTCAGAGTTAACCATCGCCGCGAGATTATTGGCGAGCGTCTCATCGTAACGTTCCAATAAATGCCATTTGGCCAATGATGGAATGTCCAATTCGATACCCTGAGGTTCCGCCAGGGCACTGCGTAAGAAGACGGTATTTAGAAATCGCTTCATAAGCCTTGGGTTTGCGCTCACGGCTGTGGCCTGGAACATCAGAGACGCAAGCCCCTGAGCCAAGTCCATCAATTTCACCAGTTCTTGATCGGATCCTACGAGCCTGTAGAGAAACTCAGCCGTAATCGTCTCGCCCTTCCAACTCTGGCGCAGGCGAGAAGAAATCGACTCCTTAGCCGTTTCGAAATTTTCAATGGAATACTGTCCATCTTCTGTAGCGCGCTGCAGCAGAAGAAGTACCAGATAAGCCTTGGCTTCGTTGACGCCCAACCTGGGCACATGAAGCGGCACTTGAATCAGCTTGTCGAAATAGTTCGTCGCGATATCGCTGGTGATGCCTGTGCCTTCGAAGTGAACCTTGACCGCTCCGCGAATAAATTCATTGTCCGCTGCAATGACAAATGCCGTTCTTTTGATAAACAGAAGCAGCCGAATAGATTCAAGTGTCGAGATCGCGGTTTTTGGCAAGCACCTATCGAGATCGTCGACGAAAACCACCAGCGTGACTTTCAGCTCATCCAAAAGCTTTTCTAGTGCGACTCGGAACGCTTGAATTTCATTGGGCAAAGAAAGTGGTTGGCCGGGCTTGATCAGACCGCCCAGGCTGCTCAATTCCACACCTTCTTCTTTGTCGTCGCCGGACTCTTCCTCGTCCTCCGATGCCCCCATCAAACCGACGACTTTGCCTATCGCCTTTCCGATGGACCCAACAGGGATGCCGGTAGTAATAGTCACAGCCGCCTCACCGCCCAGCTGCGCCAACCGAAGAAGATTGATTCGCTGCCAAAGCCGTTTCGCCTTGTTTCGCAGGCTTGGGTCTTTCTCAGCCAGGCGCAGCACTTCGTCACCGACGATCTGTAGCAAAGCACTGCGTGCGCTTTCAAAATCCTGGTACAGCCAAGGGTTGAACGTGACCACCACGTACGTGTTCTGTTTCGCGTCAATACCGGCAACCGCACCGCCCCCTGAACCAACAGCACCAGCGCCAGCAGGTTTATCGGTCTCCTTCAAGCGAGATGCAATCATCTGGACGAGCGAAGACTTACCGGCGCCCCACCCTCCGGACACGCCGATGGAGATAGGTGCCCCACCCGCACGCCGTAACAAACTAGCGCAAGCATCTGCCACGACACCAAAGTTGAGGTAGTCTATCGTTGTTTCGTTGTCGTGCCACATGACTGAAAATCCGTTTCGCGAAGGTAGAGGCCAAGTGAGTGGCCATTCATTTCCCAATGAAGTACGGCTTTGAGCCCTTCGTCCGGGAGCGCGGATCGAGTCTAGGAGGTTTGATAGCCAAACGCCATCGCTATCCGCATCACTCGCGACTGTGGCTCGAGCAGAGCTTATCGGAAGCTAAGAAAGTAGAGATGGGCGCTCTGGGTCTATCCCCGTTAGGCTAAAGTGTAAAATCAGACGTGCGAAACGCTACTCTCTCAAAACTCCTAAGGAAAAATCAGTATTGGGGCAAAAGTGGGGACAAAACCCATTTATACAAAAAATCGTTCCGCATAAAAAATCCAACTATCGCTAAGTAGTTGGATTCTCAATATAAATATGGTCGGGACCGAGTGATTCGAACACTCGACCTAGCCCCTCATGCTGCTATCACCATATTCCAGCTGCGAGCCCAGAAAATCTGCGGGAGCTCGGCCGATCTGCGGCATGTATGCTTCGGGCGTAGGCGGCGAAACGCCGACCTCTAGTGCATCTAATAGATCCGCCCAGTATTGCATCATCCTACGTCTCGGCTCGACGTATTCTGCATGATTGTATGCAGCCCGAATTTGGTTGGCATCAGCGTGTGAAAGCTGCGCCTCAATCCACTCTTCTACAAAGCCAACCTCGTTGAGCGCCGTCGAGATGGTGGCCCTGATGCCATGACCGGTGAGCCTTCCTTTGTAACTCATCCGACTAATCGCGGTGTTAAGGGTATTTTCACTGATCATTTCCTGCGGTTCGTATCGGTGAACCAGCAGATACCGTGCACCGCGCGTCCTTAACTGCATCAGCCGCTGCACAATTGCAATTGCTTGAGCAGACAGCGGAATCACATAAGGTGGAATCTCATTCCCCTGTGTTCGAACACGACTCCGGAGTTGCTTCACACCCTCCGGCGGCACCAGCCAGATCCCCTTGTCGAGGTCGAATTGTTCTGGCGTCGCCGCTCGCAGCTCTCCTGTACGCACCCCTGTCAGCAGCAATAGACGGATACCAAGCCGTGTCGCTTCTGCACCCCCATAATGGGTGACGGTCCTGAGCAGTCCTGGAAGTTCATTTACCTGGAGGAAGGGATTATGGCGAACTGGCCGCGGCGTCTCGGCAACGATATCAAGATCTGCTGCTGGGTTCACATCAACGAGCCCTTCCGCCATGGCAAAACGAAAGATCTGGTTGAGCCAGGTGCGTACCTTTCGAGCAGAGACCAGCGCCCCTCTGCGCTCAATTCGCCTAACGAGCTCCAGCACGTCACCACGAGAAATATCCGCGATCGGGAGATCGCCCAAACACGGCAGCATGTCCTTCTTCAGGTATTTGCTGGCTTGCCCTGCACTGCCCTTCTTACTTTTCGTAAGTTTTTTACTTCGGAACTCATGCCAGCGATCAGCAACCGCTTCAAACGTGTTGTTGGCGGCGTGAGAGGCTTTCTGCCGCTCGGCACGACGATGTGATCGGGGATCGATATTGTTGGCCACCAGCGCACGTGCAGCCTCTCTCCGCTGACGAGCCTCCTTGAGACTCACGTCAGGATAGATGCCGAGGGAAATACGCAATTGCTTGTCATGCCAATAGAAACGGAAATGCCAGCGCTTCGAACCCGTCGGGGGCACTTGCAGAGACAAGCCATCTCCGTCGGTTAACGTATAAGGCTTGCTGGCGGGCTTGGCTTGCTTGATCGCTGTATCTGTCAGAGCCATCAGACGCCTCCTTTTGCATCAAGGAGGGAAATACAACTCAGCGGTAGACGGACCAATACGAAAATTGATGCGCAAGAAATCGTAAAAGGCTGTGCCAGCGGTGTACTTAAATGTGTACTTAAAAACCGTGGCTGGGGATGGATTCCAGTGGAATTCAGAAAACGAAAAAAGCGGCGCAAGGCCGCTATTTCCGTGGCTTCCAGGCGTTCAGTGGGCCTTAGTGGAAGCAAATATGGCGCAGCGGACGGGACTCGAACCCGCGACCCCCGGCGTGACAGGCCGG
>NZ_JBMDIJ010000014.1:0-107203 GCF_057808595.1 Pseudomonas sp. FG98
GGCTCGAAGTTGCGTTCGAGCAAGTTTTTGGCCACAAAGGCTTCGACGCCTCTGGAACGATATTGATGTCGGCGGCGCTGCCTGCTGGTCAGACTTGCCTCCTCCATGAGTTTTCCTGCCAGATGCCTTCCCACCTTGATCTGCTGGGCCTTCAGGCACTGAGAGATCATCCTCGCACCGGCACTTCCCCGGCTTTCGGCATGCAACTGCACGACTTTTGCCCTGAGTCCGTCACGCTTGAGATTCGGCGTTGAACGGCGACGGTGCCAGTCATAAAACGCGCTCCGGGAAACACCCAGCGCACTGCAAACCTGGCTTGTCGGATACGACTCTCTCAGTTCTTCGATCAGGAAAAACGACCGGGATCCGACATCAAGAGAGCCGTAGCCTTTTTTAAGATTTCGGCCTCGGTTTCCAGCCGTTTGATCTTGGCTCGTAGTTGCTGAAGCTCTCGCTGTTCTTCGCTGATCGCCTTGGTACCTGCCACTGGCTGACCCTTCTGGCGCTCTTTGCGAACCTGATCAACCCAACGCCGCAACGCCGTAGGGCCAACCTGCATCGACGCACAGACGTCGGGAACTGAGCAGTTGTCATCGAGAACCATGCCAGCGCAACGTTGTTTGAACTCGCGGGTATAGGTCTTTCGTTCTTGCATGGAACCTCCTGAATGGGCGAATCATATCGCCCTTAAGAGGTGTCCGGGATCATTAGGCCAGTTCAAGCCAGCTCCCACAAGTTCCTGTGTCGGGCCTGGATCCTGCGGCTGGCCCGGTACCCTGTGGGAGCCGGCTTGCCGGCGATGAGGCCATCAGCTTCGACATCGATCTGCCGGCCGGATTGTTCTTGCGGGCCTCATCGCTGGCAATGCCAGCTCCCACAGGTTCTACGTCTGACCTGCGCCCGGTGCTTGCCCGGGATCCCTGTAGGAGTCTGAACCGCGTTCGTTCTTGCCTTCCGTCGACCAGCTCGTGTTAAATGAGATTCATTACCACTTGTTTCCGTCCGGTCCCTCCATGTCCTCCGCCGACCTCTCCCTGCAAAAAGCCGTGCATTCCCTGTACGAGGATCATCATTCCTGGCTCTGTGGCTGGCTGCGCAACCGACTCGGCTGTGTCGAGCATGCGGCGGACCTGGCCCAGGATACCTTCATCCGCGTTATCACCCTGCGCAAGGCCGCCGAGCTGCGCGAGCCGCGAGCCTATCTGAGCAGTGTGGCGCGCAGCCTGATGATCGATCTGTTCCGCCGTCGTGCACTGGAGCAGGCCTATCTGGAGGCGCTTGCAGCTCGCCCCGAGGCACTGGAGGTGTCCCCGGAAACCCGCCTGCAGATCATCGAAACCCTGGTGGAAATCGACCGCCTGCTCGACGGCCTGGGCGGCCGCACCCGGGAAATCTTCCTGATGGCCCAGCTCGATGGCCTGAGCTACGTGGAGATCGCCCGGCGCCTGGCGGTGTCGGTGACCACGGTGAAGAAGCATGCGGTACGGGCCTTGACCCATTGCCTGCTGCTGGTCGGGGACTGAGCCGTGAGCCTGCCCCGTGACGTGCTCGAAGCCGCCGCCCGGTGGTATGTCGAGCTGCGCTGCGAGCCGAACGCGGCAACCCGTGCCGCACACCAGCGCTGGCTGGACAGCGATCCACGCAACCAGCAGGCCTGGGCCCGGCTCGACAAGTTGCAGGGCACCTTCGGCCAGGTTGCCCCGCAACTGACGCGCAGTGCCTTGGCCGGGGCCCGGGCCAAACGGCGCGAGGTGCTCAAGGTGCTGTCGATCCTGCTCGCCAGTGGCGGCGCCGGTACCCTGGCCTGGCGCGGCACGCCGGTGCAGGCCTTGCTTGCCGACCAGCGCACCGCTACCGGCGAGCGGCATGCCCTGCGCCTGCCCGACGGCAGCCGCTTGCAGCTCAATACCGCCAGCGCGGTGAACATCCGCTACAGCAACGAGCTGCGCCAACTCGACCTGGTCGAGGGCGAGATCCTCGTGGAAACCGCTCGCGATGCCCTGGCCCGGCCCTTTGTCGTGCACACCGCCGAGGGCAGCATCCGAGCCCTCGGCACGCGTTTCCTGGTCCGCCGCGATGCCGGGCTGAGCCAGGTCAGCGTCCTGGAGCATGCGGTGGAGGTGCGTTGTGCGACGGGCGCCCAGGTGCAGCGTGTCGAGGCCGGCCAGCGCCTGGCCTTCAGTGCCGAATCTCCCGGCCCATTGCGCGCGGCACTGCCCGGGGCGGATGCCTGGAGCCGCGACCTGCTGGTGGTCAGCGACTGGCGCCTGGGGGATTTCATCGCCGAACTGCAACGCTATCGCCCTGGCCACCTGGGCTGCGCCGATGCCGTTGGCGATCTGCGGATTTCCGGGGCCTTCCAGTTGGGCGACAGCGATATCGTGCTGGACAACCTGACCACCACCTTGCCGGTGCGCATCCGCCGCTTCAGCCGCTTCTGGGTGCGGGTCGAGGCGGCCTGAAGATTTTTTCACCCAGGGGGTTATCGATTGCGGAACTGCTTCGACTTGTAGGTAGAGGCGCCACAGAGACGCCATTCATCACTGCCACAGGGCGAAAGGAAACCGCATGTCCCGTTCCGTCATCACTCCCTTGAACACCCCGGTCCTGCGCCGGGCGATCCGCTGCGCACTGCTGGGTGCGGCCCTGGCCGCTCCCGCCGGGCTGCTGTTGGGCACTGCTCCGGCACTGGCGCAGGAGCAGGTCGAAATGAGCTTCGATATCGCCCCCGGTCCGCTGGACAGCGCGCTCAGCCAGTTCGCCGCCAACGCCGGGATCACCCTGTCATTCGACCCGGCCCATGCTCGTGGCCTGAAGTCGCCAGGGCTGCGCGGCCGCTACCCGGTCGATGCTGGGCTACGCCAGCTGCTGGCCGGCAGCCGCCTGACGGCGTTGCGCCAGGCCAACGGCAGCTATTCGTTGCTGCCGGCAGCCGGCGAGGGGGTGATGCAACTGGACGCCACCAGCATTACCGGCGCTGTTGCCGAATCGGCCTGGGGCCCGGTGGACGGCTATGTCGCCAGTCGCAGTGCCAGCGCCACCAAGACCGATACGCCGATCCTGGAAATCCCCCAGAGCATCAACGTGGTCACCGCCGAGCAGGTGCAGAACCAGGGCGCGCGCAACCTGACCCAGGCGCTGCGCTACACCCCGGGCCTGAACATCGGCGGCTTCACCGACCGCAACAGCATCGCCGACGAAATCACCAGCCGCGGTTTCGCCCCGACGCCGCTGTATTTCGATGGCGCCTACGTGCCCTACGCCGGCAGCCTCGGCGGCGCGCCGCAGATCGATCCCTACACCCTGGAACGCATCGAAGTGCTCAAGGGACCGTCCTCGGTGCTGTTCGGGCAGAACCAGCCGGGCGGGCTGATCAACATGGTGTCCAAGCGTCCGACCAGCGAAGCGCGCAACCAGGTCAGGCTCGGCGCCGGCAGCTACAACCGGGTCAACGGAGCCTTCGACAGCAGCGGGCCGCTGGATGAGCAGGGCGAGTTCGCCTATCGCCTGATCGGCCTGGCCAACAAGGGCAACGAGCAGGTCGACCACACCCATTCCGAACGCACGCTGCTGGCACCAAGCCTGAGCTGGACGCCGAACGAGGCGACCAGCCTGACCCTGCTGGCGCAGATCCAGCACGACGAGGGTGCGCCCGACTACCAGTCGTTGCCGCGGGTCGGCTCTCTCGACCGGGGCCCGAATGGTGAGCGTATCGATCGCAATTTCTACTCCGGCGACTCGCGCTACAACGACTATCGGCGCGACCAGTTGATCCTCGGCTACGAGTTGCGCCACGACTTCAACGACGATCTGACCCTGCGTTCCACCGCGCGCTATATCGATATTCGCGACCGCTATCGCGGCTTCTACCTGCGCAGCTTCGCCAGCGATGGCGCCGGCGGCACCGACTACACCCGGGCCAACCGGACCAAGCTCGACTGGCGCCAGCACAACATCGCCTGGACCCTGGACAACAACCTCGAATACACCTTCGCCACCGGCGCCTTGCAGCACACCGCCCTTGTGGGCGTCGACTACCGTCACTTCAGCCGCCGCTACGATGGCTACAACGCCAACAACGTGCTGCCGGTGGACCTGTACGGCAAGAACAACTACGACACTTCGAGCGTGGTGCCGACCCTGGATACCCGCTGGGACAACACCGTGCGCCAGACCGGGCTCTATGTGCAGGACCAGATTCGCCTCGACCAGTGGGTGCTGACCATCGGTGGCCGCCAGGACTGGGCCGAGCTGGACAACAAGGACCTGCTGGCGCACTCCATCGCCTCGCAGCGTGACAGCAAGTTCACCGGTCGCGTCGGCCTGACCTACCTCACCAGCTTTGGCCTGGCGCCCTATGTCAGTTACTCGCAGTCGTTCCTGCCCAGTGTCGGCACCGAAGCGCCGGAGCGCGGCGGCAAGGCGTTCGAGCCGACCGAGGGCGAGCAATACGAGTTGGGGGTGAAGTACCAGCCGTGGGAGAAGACCCTGCTGACGGCCTCGCTGTACCAGGTCAAGCAGAAGAACGTGCTGACCGGCGATACCGAGTACCCGCAGTACCAGGCCCAGGATGGCGAGGTGCGGTCGCGGGGCGTGGAACTTGAGTTGAAGACCAGCCTGGAGGCCTTCGACGTGCTCGCTGCGGCGGGTTACATCGACTCCATCTACACCGCCAGCACCTACGGCGACGAGGGCAACCGCAGCGAGGCGCAGGCACCGGTTTCGGCGAGCCTGTGGGTGGACTATCACGTCACGGCGGCCGGCCTGGATGGCCTCACCGTTGGCGGTGGTGCGCGCTACACCGGACGCAAGCCGGGAGATTCGTCGAACTCCTTCGACGTCCCGGCCTACACCGTGTACGACGCCACCCTGCGTTATGACCTGGGACGGCTGCAGCCGAGCCTGCGCGGTTTGCAGGCCAGCCTCAATGTGCAGAACCTGTTCGACCGCAAGTATGTGTCCGACTGCAACTACTCGTTCGGTTGCTACTACGGGCAGGAGCGGGTGGCTTCGGTGCAGATGAGCTACGACTGGTAAAGCGTTCTGCGTTGATGCCAATGGCTTCATCGCTGGCAAGCCAGCTCCCACAGGTTATGCGCCGAGCACAAGTACTGTGGCTGGCCCAAAATCCTGTGGGAGCCGGCTTGCCGGCGATGAGGCCATCAGTCATTCAGACCCCTTTGGTCGACGGCAGCAGGATGGTCAGGATCCCCAGCAACGGCAGGAACGAGCACAGGGTGTAGACCTCGGTGATGCCGTGGATGTCCGCCAGGTGCCCGAGCAGTGCCGCGCCGATGCCGCCGAAGCCGAACATCAGGCCGAAGAAGATCCCGGCGATCATGCCGACGTTGCCCGGTACCAGCTCCTGGGCATAGACCACGATGGCGGAGAACGCCGAGGCCATGATGAAGCCGATGATCACGCTGAGTACGCTGGTCCAGAACAGGTCGGTGTAGGGCAGCGCCAGGGTGAAGGGCGCAGCACCGAGGATCGAGAACCAGATCACTGCCTTGCGTCCGATGCGGTCACCGATCGGTCCGCCGAAGAAGGTGCCGGCTGCCACTGCGCCGAGGAACAGGAACAGATGCAACTGCGAGCTGGCCACCGACAGGTCGAACTTCTCGATCAGGTAGAAGGTGAAGTAGCTGGTGAAGCTGGTCATGTAGAAGTACTTGGAGAACACCAGCAGGGCGAGGATCACCAGGGCGAAGGTCACCCGGCGCCGCGACAGGCCGTGGGTGGCCTTGGTCCCGGCCTTGAGCTTGAACAGGCTCAGGTGGTTGCTGTACCAGCGGCTCAGCTTGTACAGGACGAACATCGAGAACAGCGCCACCAGGCCGAACCAGGCCGTGTGGGTTTGCCCGTAGGGAATGATGATCGCCGCCGCCAGCAGCGGGCCGAAGGCGGAGCCGGCGTTGCCGCCGACCTGGAAGGTCGACTGGGCCAGGCCGAAGCGGCCGCCCGAGGCCAGGCGGGCGATGCGCGAGGCTTCCGGGTGGAAGGTCGAGGAGCCGATGCCGACCAGCGCCGACGCCAGCAGGATGGCACCGAAGCTGCCGACGAAGGCCAGCATGATGATGCCGACCAGGGTGCAGATCGAGCCGACCGGCAGCAGCCATGGCTTGGGATGGCGGTCGGTGTGGTAGCCGACCCAGGGCTGCAGCAGCGAGGCGGTGAGCTGGAAGGTCAGGGTGATCAGGCCGATCTGGGTGAAGCTCAGGCCGTAGCTGGCCTTGAGGATCGGGTAGATCGACGGCAGCACGGCCTGGATCAGGTCATTGACCAGGTGGGCGAGGGCGCAGCCGGCGATGATCTGCATCACCAGCGGGCTGCCGGTGCTGGTGCTGGCTGTGGCTGAGACGGGTGGAGCGGTACTGGCTGTTGTAGTGGACATGCGGGACCTTCCGGAAATAACTCGACACACAAGGAGAAAGCGAGCTTATGCTAGGCGCCCCTCGGTCGCCTGTCTCGCGCGATTGGGACAATGGCTGTCGAGAAACGGGCAAGATGATCAGACCACTGGAAGAATTCGTTCGCGATATCGACCGCGGCGACTGGCGCGTTATCAGCAGCGCCACCGACTACCCGGAAAACTGGCACATCCAGCCGCATTCCCACGAGAAGCATCAACTGATCTACGCCATCGAAGGGGTGATGGTGGTGCACTCGGCCGAGGAGCAGTGGACCGTGCCGCCCAGCCGTGGCATCTGGATGCCGCGCGGGCAGGAGCATTCGATCCGCTGTGTCGGCCCGGTGAAGATGCGCAGCGTGTTCATCCAGCCCGACGATCAACTGCACCTGCCCCGGCAGACCTGCGCGGTGAGCATCTCCAGCCTGCTCAGCGAACTGATCAAGGTCTCGGTGGAGATCCGCCATCCCTGCGCTCCGGACTCCCGCGAGGCGCGGGTCCTGCGGCTGATCCTCGACGAGCTGGAAATCCTCCCGACCTTGCCATTGAACCTGCCGCAACCGCAGGAACCACGTCTGCACAGGCTCTGCGCGGCGTTGCAGGACAACCCCGGCGATAACTCGACCCTGGCGGACTGGAGTGCGCGTCTGGGGCTGGATGAAAAGACCATCCAGCGCCTGTTCCAGCGCCACACCGGGATGACCTTCGGCCAATGGCGCCAGCAGGCGCGCTTGCTGGCGGCGCTGGAGCGGATTGCCCTGGGCGAGAAGATCATCGAGGTGGCGGGGGCGCTGGGGTACGACAGCCCGAGTGCGTTCAGTGCGATGTTCCGGAAGCATTTCGGGCGCACGCCGAGCCGGTTCTTCAACTAGCAGTGGGGACCAATCGCTGCCCGGGTATCTACACATCTCTCTCAGGTACAACACGGACCTTGTGGGAGCCGGCATTGCCGGCGATGAGGCCATCAGATTCGACATATTCCCTGCTGGTCTGTGTTGTTCTTACCGGCCCCATCGCTGGCAAGGCCAGCTCCCACAAGTTTCTGTGTCGGGCCTAGATCCCGTGGTCGACCGGAACCTGTGGGAGCCGGCTTGCCGGCGATAGGGCCAATGGCTGCGGCACCTCCTTCGGATCAGTAGGCGTAGCGCAAGGTCGTCATGAAATTACGCGGTGCCCCGTACAAGCCGGCCGCCGTGGTAGTCAGGTATTCCTTGTCGAACAGGTTGTTGACGTTGACCGTGGCCGACAGCGACGGGGTGATCTGGTAGCGCGCCATCAGGTTGGCGATGGCGTAGCTGCTCTGGGTGGTGGCGTAGCTCAGGGCGTAGCCGGTTTCGCTCTGCCAGTTGACCCCGCCACCCACGGTCAGCTTGTCCAGCTCGCCAGGCAGGCGGTAGCTGGTGAACAGCTTGACGCTGTTGCGCGGGATCTCGGTGACGATGCGCTTGTCATCCGAGTTGAAACTGACGTTGTAGGAGTAGCCGCCGGTGACCTGCCAGCCTTCGCTGATCTCGCCATTGACCTCCAGTTCCACGCCTTCGCTGGTAGTGCCGCTTTCCGCCTTGTAGGCCTGGAAACCGTTGGGTTGCAGCAGGCCGCCGTCGGCCACGGCGAGGTTGTCCTGTTCGACGCGGAACAGCGCCAGGCTGGTGTTCAGGCGGTCGTCGAGGAAGCCGGCCTTGATCCCCACCTCATAACCAGTGCCTTCCTGCGGATCCAGCGGGGTGCCGTTGACGTCGCGGATATTGGCGTTCTGCGGGTTGAAGATCTGCGTGTAGCTGGCGTACGCGGTCCAGGTGTCGTCGAGGTCGTAGACCAGGCCGGCATAGGGGATGACGATGCCGGTCTCGGTGCGCTCGGTCCTGGTCACCGCGCCGGTGCTGTACAGCCGGCTCTTGCTGTCGCGGTTCCAGTCCACCACCCGCGCGCCGAGGATCAGGCTGGCGGCATCGGTCAGGTGCCAGCGCGAGGTCAGGTAGGCGGCGTACTGGGTCTCGGTCAGGTCGCTGTCGCCGAGTTTTTTGAACACCGGCTTCGGTGTGTGCCCGTCCCAGGCGAAGATGTTGTCGATGGTCCCGGCATAACCCGAGCTCGCCCGCTGCCAGCCGCCGTAGTTGGCGGTGCCGCGCTCCTCGATGCGCGACAGGGTGACGCCGCCGATCAATTCGTGCTCGCGGCCGAACAGGTCGAAGCCGCCGGTGAGGTAGGCGTCGATGTTGTCCTGGGTCGGCGCGGCCTGCCAGCGGGTCGGCATGATGAAGGCGCCGCTGCCGTCGGCCATGTCGATTTCGCCGTCCATGTAGGCGACCACCGTGTCGTAGTCGTTGCGCGCGTGGCTGTATTCCAGCTTGCCGCTCCAGCCATTGGCGAAGTGGTGTTCCAGCGAGGTGAACAGGGTGCTTTGCTGGCGATCGTAGTAGGACCAGTCCGGCGAGGTATTGAACGAGCGCTTGATGTCGGTACGCCCGCCATCGGTGGTGAACAGCGGGAAGCCGGTGCGCATCGGCGCGTTGCTGTGGGTCACCTGGTGGCTGAAGCCGGCGGTGAACAGGGTGTCCTCGTCCAGGTCGATTTCGCCGATGCCGTAGAGGGTGGTCAGTTCCTGGCTGAAGCGGTCGATCCAGGCATGCTGGTTCTTCTGCTCGGCGACGAAGCGTCCGCGCACGTTGCCGGCGTCGTTCAGCGCGCCGCCGACGTCCAGGCTCAGGCCATAGCGATCCCAACTGCCGGCTTCGGCGCTGATCAGCACCTGTGGTTCGACGGTCGGCCGCTTGCGGATCAGGTTGATGGTCGCCGACGGGTTGCCCAGGCCGCTGATCAGGCCGGTGGCACCACGGACCACTTCGACGCGGTCATACATCGCGGTGTTCTGCGTGTAGTTGTCCATGTTCGCCGAGGTCGGCACGCCGTCGATCTCGAAGTTGCGGATGGCGAAGCCGCGGGACATGTAGGCGGTGCTGTCGGCGCCGAGGCTTTCGCGGATCACGGTGATGCCGGTGGTGGCGTCGAGGGCGTCGGTGAGGTTGTCGAGTTTCTGGTCTTCCAGGCGCTGGCGGGTGAGCACCGTGATCGACTGCGGGGTTTCCTTGAGCGACAGGTTGAGCCGCGTCGAGCTGCTCGACGACTCGGTGGTGTAGGAGCCGGAGCCTTCGGTGGTGGAGCCCGGCGCCTTGCCGGAAATGCTCAGGGCGCCGAGCTCGATGGTGGAATCGCCGCTTGCGGTGCGGGGCATCAGCAGGTAGCTGCCGTTGCCGTCGCGACGGGCTTGCAGGCCGCTGCCTTCGAGCAGGCGGGCGAGGCCGTCTTCCACCGAATAGTCACCGTGCAGGCCGGGGGACGACAGGCCCTGGACCTGCTCGCTGGGGAAGGCGAAGGTCACCCCGGCACGGGCGGCGAACTGGCTGAGTGCAACGCCGAGCGGGCCGGGGGCGATCTCGAAGCGTGCTACCTGGGTCTGCGCCATGGCCACGCCGGGCACGACCATCACGGGGCTGGCCAGTGCCCCCAGCAGGGCCAGATGGACAGCGCGGGCCAGGGGTGTCGCGGCGTGCTTGGCAAAACGGGACATGCGGATTTCCTTCGGTTGGCGTGGCAGAAGTGCGGCAGTTGTCGCCGCTTCAGTGCATGGCCGAACGAGAATGAAAATCGGCAACCCTTGAGACGAAAGTTTTTTCACGCCGCATCGAGACGCACCCAGTAGCGGGTCAGATAGCGAACGCGGATGGGCAGGGAGCTGGCCAGGTAGCCGAGGACGGCGTCGCTGTCGTCGAGGCGGAAGGCACCGGTGACCTTGAGCCCGGCCAATTCGTTGGCACAGCCCAGGTAGCCCGGGCGGTAGCGGCCCAGTTCGTGGAGCAGGCGCGGTAGCGGCCAGTCCACGGCCATCAGCATGCCGCGGGTCCAGGCGTCGCTGGCGTCGGCCAGGGGCGTGATGTCCTGCAGATGCTGGCTGTCGAAGGCCGCTTGCTGTCCGGCCTCGATGCGCTGGACCCGCTCAGGCGCGCTGCCGGGGCGTATCTCCACGGCATGCTCGAACACCCGCACTTCGCTGCGCCCGTCATGGCTGTAGACGCTGAAGCGGGTGCCAAGGGCGCGCACGCTGCCTTGCGGCGTGTGCACCAGCAGCGGTCGATTGGCCGGGTCCTTGGCGGTTTGCAGCAGCAGTTCGCCGCGATGCAGGCGGATCTCGCGCAGTTCACTGTCGTAGTGCACATCCGCTGCGCTGTCGGTGTTGAGGATCAACTGGCTGCCATCGGCCAGTTGCAGCTCGCGACGTTCGCCCTTGGCCGTACGGTACTCGGCCAGGCGCGACGACAGCGGTTCCACCGCCAGCAGGCTGGCGCCGCCGGCACTGGCCATCAGCAACAGGCCGAGGACCTTGTTCACCGCACGCCGGCGCGCCCGCACATCGGCCAGGGTCGGCAGGGCCAGGTCCGGCGAGAGCAGGGACAGGCGCTGTTGCAGGTGCTCGACCTGGGTCCAGGCCTCGGCATGTCGCACATCTTCGGCCAGCCAGTTGCGCCAGGCCTTGCGCTCCTGTTCGCAGCCCGGCGCGGCACTGAGGTTGACGTACCAGGTGGCGGCGGCTTGCAGCACTTCGCGATCGAGCATGGCGTCAGCCCTGGGCCAGCAGCAGGCATTGGGTGATGGCGCGGACCATGTGCTTCTTCACCGTGGTCACCGACACCCCCAGGCGTTCGCCCACCGCGACATAGCTCAGGCCCTCCAGTTGCACGGCGAGGAAGATGGTGCGGGTGCGTTCGCCGAGCTCGTCGAGCATGACGTCGACGGCGGTCAGGGTCTCGATGATCAGCAGGCGGGTTTCCGGGGAGATATCCGTGGCTTCCGGGCGCAGGGCCAGGGCGTCGAGATAGGCCTGTTCGATGGCGCGACGGCGGAAGCGGTCGATCATCAGCGCCCGGGCGATGGCGCTGAGGTAGGTGCGCGGCTCGCGGATCGCCTCGACATTGCGCGCGCTGAGCACCCTGACGAAGGTGTCCTGGGCCAGGTCCGCGGCATCGCTGGAATTGCCCAGGCGTGTGCGCAGCCAGGTGTTCAGCCAACCGTTGTGCTGCTGGTAGAGGTGGTGCAGGGCGGAGGAGTCGGACATGGCAGGGAAAGGTATTGAGAATTATTCGCTGCATTGTTGGTGAAACGGGTGGGGATAACAAGTCGGCATGAGGAGCTGTTCACCCGCAAAGAACAGATCCAGGAGCAACGCGGACCCTGTGGGAGCTGGCTTGCCAGCGATAGCTGTGGTGAATTCACCGACGTCATCGCTGGCAAGCCAGCTCCCACAGGGGGCGCGTCGCTATCTGAAATTGTGGAGATACCCATGCAGCCATAGGGCAGTCAGCAGCGAAACCCTAGTGTGGCCAGGCCTCCACCAGAAAATCCCGCACCGCCTTGATCCGCGCACTTTCCCGCAGCGAGCGGTGGGTGCACAGCCACACTTCGCGGGTCAGTCCGGGCATGTCCATGACCAGTTCCAGGGTGGGCGTGAGCCGGGCCGTGCGCTTTTCGACGATGCCCAGGCCGGCACCGGCGATCACCCCGTCGTAGATGCCCAGGGTCTGGTTGCAGCGCAGCCATGGCGGCGGGGCGCCGTCCAGGCCTTGCCACCAGGTTTCCAGGTCCTGGTCCAGGCGCGACTCTTCCAGCCCGACGAAATCCAGGCGCGCCCAGTCCCGTGCGGCCACGGCCGGGCGGTGCTGGTCGAGGTAGCGGTTGGCGCCGTACAGGGCGAACTCGATTTCACCGAGGGGTTCGGCGATCAGGTCCCTGGTTTCCGGCTCGGCATAGCGCAGCGACAGGTCGGCTTCGCGGCGGGCCAGGTTGACCGGGTGCGGGGTGGTCAGCACCTCCATGTCCAGCAGCGGATGGCGCGGGCGGATCGGCGCCAGCAAGGCGATGACCAGGAACGACAGCCATTCATCGGCATTGACCCGCACCGTGCCTTCGACGCTTTCCGGCGAGTCGGCCTCGCGCAGGATCTCGTTGGCCGCGCCTTCCATCTGCTCGGCGAAACCGGCGATGCGCTGGCCGAAGGCGGTGGGCAGACAGCCGGTGGAGCTGCGTTCGAGCAGTTGCCCGCCGAGTTGCTCCTCCAGCGCATCGAGGCGCCGCGACAGGGTGGCGGTACTCAGGCGCAGGCGCTGGGCCGCGCGTTTCAGATTGCCGGTCCGGACCACGGCCAGCAGCACATGCAGGTTGTCCCATTCCAGGCGTTTCATATTTGCAACCAGTGCTTGGGATATTGGCTGTTGAGGTACGGAAATGTAGGTCATAAGCTGGCCGGGTTCAACGTTTCCAGGAGTGGCTGACATGACCACCGACAAGACCCTGACTACCCGAATCGTCCATGCGCTGGGCTTCGAATTCTTCGCACTGCTGCTGTGCGCACCGACCATCGCCCTGCTGATGGACAAACCCTTGATGAGTGCCGGGCTGCTGACCCTGGCCATCTCGGTCACCGCTACGCTGTGGAACATGCTCTACAACGTCATGTTCGATCGCCTGCAGGCGCGCCTGGGCTTCCAGCGCACGCCGCTGGTGCGTATCGCCCATGCCCTCGGCTTCGAGGGCGGGCTGATCCTGGCGGTAGTGCCGGCGGCGGCCTGGTGGTTGTCGATCAGCCTGGTGGAAGCCTTCCTCATGGAGGTGGGGCTGCTGGTGTTCCTGCTGCCCTACACCTACCTGTACAACCTGGGCTTCGACAGGCTGCTGGAGCGGCGTCAGCGCCTCACTGTGGCGTTGAAGCCCTGAGCCTTAGCGCTCTTGCAGATGATGGGCGAGTCGCCATGTCACAGCAGCGCCTCGGTTAGGCTGCGCGACCGGCCATCATCCAGGTACCCGGCCCTCGAATTGATCTGTTTGATCAGCTCGAGTGGGTTCAGGGGGATCTTCAGGAAGCATTTCGGGCACTCCCGGCCGGCTTTTCACCTGGCGCGATTTTTTCGTAACTGTCCTTTTGCCATCATTGCGAACTCTTTAGAATCCATACGCGTTCTCCGCTGGTGGAGGCGCATTCGAATGATCAAGGAAGCTGTTATGCATGTAGGAAAAGCGCTGGGCCTGTCGTTGGCACTTACACTGAGCGGTTGCGCCAGCTTCACTTCGGACCAGGTAGCACCGGTGAGCATGCCGTCGATGGCCAGCTACACCAACAAACCGAACGTTTATGTGGATTTTGACTTCTATCAGGGTGAACCGCAGCAGGCCTCTGCCGTGGAAATGCCTGGAGCCCGTGACTCATTGCGTCCGGCACTGCAGAAGACCCTCAATGATTCGGGCCTGTTCGGTCGTATTACCCTTGACGAGTTCCAGAAGCAGCCGGGCGACTACACCTTGCGCTTGAAGGTCTATAACCACGGTGCCAACGGTGGCCAACTGGTGATGGCTGCCATTAGCGGTTTCAGCTTTGGCGTGATTCCGGCTATGGCTACCGACCAATACACCATGACCCTGGAGGCGCTGGATCAGCAGGGTGCTTCGCTGCACAACATCAGCAACCACGACGAGGTCAACACCTGGATCGGCCTGATCTTCATTCCGCTGATGGTCAAGACCCCGACTGCTGCGGTCAATGACACCTTCACCCGTCAGGTCAATGCCCTGCTCAAGCAGATGGTGGAGAGCCAGCAGTTGAAATACTCGGCGCTGGAGTTGCGCACACCACGGGCTTGAATGGAGAAAGAGCCGCTGATACGGCTCTTTCTCTGTGCGTCACTTCATCGCCTGGATGAACAGCGGATCGCTGTACAGCGACTTCAGAAGGTCCTGGACCATCGGGTTGTAGGAGTTGGCGGCGGCAGGGATGGCAACGGCGCCGACGAAGTGACTCTCCCAGGTACGAGTCACGGATTTTGTCTGGTCGTAGATCACCTGGTCGCTGTTGCGCAGGGTAAAGCGTGCCTGCAACTCGCCCTGGCCGGTGCTCGAACCTGCGGTCAGATCGCTCTTGAGCACCAGCACGTCCAGATGGCGCTGCGATTTGGCATCGAGCAGGCCGGCGCGACCCAGCTCATCGTTGATCGCTTCCTGGATGTGCAGGGGGATGCTGCCGCTGGGCGAACGGATCGGGTTGTTCCGCACGGTCAGCGCCTGCTGTTCCTTGCCGGCCTTGACCTCGGCGCGGTCCACTGCCTGCAACGGCGCATGCTCCTTGAGTTGCTGGACGTTGGCGTAGCTCGGCTCGTAGCGAGCCATGTTTACACCGCAGCCTTGCAGGACGAGTATCAATGGAATGAGCAGAAGGGATTTTTTCATGGTGCTTCCTGGCATTTGAATGAGGCGGCGGATTATCTGGTGATGGCCGTTGGCCATCAAGTGTTTGATCCAGCTTTATCCACGGCCGATGACCCAGCCGGAAATTTGCAGATCAGAGGGATTGCAGGAACAGCAATAGCGCATCGCGATCCCCCCGGGGCATTCCTGCGAACCGCTCCCGCGCCGCTTGTGCTTCCCCTCCATGCCAAAGCACAGCCTCGCTCAGGCTGCGCGCCCGTCCATCATGCAGATAGCCAGCCCCCGGATTGATTTGCTCGATCAGCCCGACGCCCCATAACGTCGGCGTGCGCCATTCCCGTTCGTTGGCGAGAAAGTCCTCGCGCCCGTCGGCCAGCCCGTCGCCCATATCGTGCAGCAACAGATCGGTATAAGGCTCAATCACCCGCGTTCCGGCCTTGAGCTGCGGCCGATGGCAAACAGCGCAACCGGCTTTGGCAAACAGGCGCTCCCCGGCCTGCACCTTGTCCCGCTCGCGGCGTGGCGGAGGCGCCAGGTTCACCAGGTAGAAATACAGCTCGCTCAACTGCATCGCGTCCACCTCCGGCTCGCCGCCCTTCAGGGCCAACTGGCAATCCCGTTGCTGTGGTGCGCAGTTTTCCCTGGGGTACAGCGGCGAGGTGATACCGAGGTCGCCGTGCAGGGCACTGGCGATCTGTTGCAGCAGGTCCGGCTGATTGGCCTTGAGCCCGAAACGCCCGGGCTCCAGGCGTTGGCGCTGGACACTCCAGACCTGGTTGACCCGCCCACGCACGCCATCCGCCTTGGGCTCGTCGGCCATGCGTTGCAGTTCCTCGGCACTGACCTGTTCCAGCAAGCCCAGGCCGAACACCGGGTTGCCGACCCGTGCCGAGGTACGGATATCGCCGAGCGGCCCATAACCCAGCTCGCTGAACTGCAAGTGCGGCTGACGCAGGCTGACCACCTCGCCATCGGCCAGTTGCACAGGCCTTTCCTCCCAGCGGATCCGCGCCTGACCTTCGCCACGCACGCCGGGAATACCCAGTTCGTTGAGCTGGTCGCCATAGGCCGGATGGGGCCTGGGGCCGCCATGGGCATCCGTGCCCGGCAAGGACAGGCGCACCAGCATGGTCCGCATCGGCGTCGTTTCGTCCGCCGGTGCCTGGCCGCGACCATTCTTCGGGTGGCAGGCGATGCAGGTGAGACGGTTGTACAACGGGCCGAGCCCGTCCACCGCTTCATCCCGCGACGGCGCGATTACCCAGGCCTGGCGGAACAGCCCGCGGCCCTTGAAGAAACGCTCGCGCTGCATCTCGTCGTCCAGACCTGGCAGCGGCTGGGCGAAGGCTTCGCGGTCGGCCCGGGCGCCAGCGGCAAAGCCCGCCAGTGCGCCAAGCAACAGCAGCGCAGCGATGCGCCTCATAGCCCCATCTCGTCCAGCAGGCGCGCGGCTTCGGCATGGCGGGTGGCGCTGTAGAACTGCCAGCTGATTTCGCGCTGGCCGAGCACGTCCTGGTCACTGGCCGGCTGATGCTCCATGCCGCTGTCCTGGCGTGCGCCGAACAGGGTCAGCAGATCCGCCGAAGCGGCCTGTCCGGCACTGATCGGCGGCACCACCAGGTAGGCGCGCACTGCCTGCAGGTCGCGGCCCATGGCTTCCCCGGCATGCACCCGCGCCCACAGCCCGGCCAGGCGCTCATGGGGTTGCCCGAGCCATTGCACGAACAGCGAAGTGACCAGCGCCAGGCGCTCGCGCGAGGCCTCCTTGTAGCGGTAGGCGCCTGCCTTGGCCGCCACGAACGGGTCGTGGTAACCCGCCGGCAATGCGGCGTAGACAGCAGGGCGCACCGGCAGCTTGCGGATGTCCGGGTCGGCCAGCAGCTTCTGCCCGGCATCGGACAGCACGAAGCGCACGAAGGCCCGCGCGCCGTCCACCTGGCGGGCGCTGCGGGTGATCGCGATATGCGCCGGGTTCAACCCGCCATGGGCCGGATAGACGAAGCCCACCGGCTGGCCGTTGCTCACCGCCGAGGCGACGAAGAAGTCGATGGACAGGCCCACTGCCGCGCGCCCGCTGGCCACCTCGTCGCTGACCAGGGTGCCGCCGCGGCTGACCAGCCGCGACTGCCCGGCGATCTCGCTCCACAGCGCCCAGCCGCGCTCCCAGCCATAGGCCTGGAGCACGATGTCGAGCAGCACCGGGGCGAAGCCGACCCGGCCCGGATCGGGCAGGGCGATGCGTCCGCTCAGGCGCGGGTCGAGCAGGTCGGTCCAGTCCTTCGGCGCGTCCAACCCAAGGTCCTTCAGCTCCTCGGGATTGGTGGCGAAGCCGTAGCCAGCCAGTTCCGTGGCTTGGTAGCGCGCCTGCTCGTCGCGCAGGGCGGTAGCGCCGATGCGCGGCGGCAGGCCGGCCAGGTCGACCCCCAATGGCTGCCAGCCGCCATCCTTGGCCAGCCGGGCGAAATTGCCCGGCGACGGTGCCCAGTACACATCGACCCCGCCCTGGTCCGCCTGGCGCAGGAAGGGCAGGGCATCGAAGCCCTGGCGCCAGAGGATCTGCAGGCGGTAGTCGGGGTTGGCCTGTTCGAAGGCTTCCTCGAAGCGGCTCATCATCTCCTCGGGGTAGCTGGTCAGCACCACCACCGGTTCGGCCGCGAGCAGGCTCGCCGGGCTCAATGCCAGGGCGAGCAGCCATGCCTTACAGCGGAACATTGAACTGCACGAAGTAGTTGCGGCCGATTTCCGGGTAGCCCTCGCTGTACTCGTAGAGGCGGTCGAACAGGTTGCGCACCCCGGCCTCCACCAGCACGTCGTTGCTGAAGCGGTAGCCGGACTTGAAGTTGTACACCGCGTAGCCGCCGGACATCTGCGAGCCATCGGAGACGTTGTAGCGCTTGGACGCGGCTTCGGCGCTGCCGGTCAGGCGCCAGGCATCGTGGTTCCAGGTGGCCGAGGCGAACAGGTTGTGGCGCGGCGTGTCGATCGGGTGCAGCTCGGGATTGCTGCGGTTCTCGCGGTCGAGGAAGGTGTAGCTGGCGCCCAGCTCCCAGTCGCCGAGATCACCCTTCAGGCCCAGTTCGAAGCCTTGGTTACGCGCCTTGGCGATGTTCTGGTACTGGCCGCAGGGCGCTGCGCAGTTGAGTTGCGCCGGCACCGTGACCTGCTGGATCGAGTCTTCGATATTGGCCACGAACAGCGCCGCGTCGAGGTTCCACTGCGGGGTCAGCGCACCGCTGTAGCCCAGCTCGTAATGGGTGGCCCGTTCCGACTTCAGGTCGGGGCTGGGGATCACCGTGCCGAAGCGGGTCGAGTAGCGGTCCTTGATCGTGGCGAAGCGGCTCTTGCGCGACACGGTCAGGCGCACCTGGCCGTTGTGGTCGATGTCCAGCAACGGCCCGGTATTCATGAACAGGCCGAGCTGGCTGTTGACCGCGTCGTCGCTGCCGGTGGGCTCGTCGTACAGGGTCTTGCGCGTCGGCGAGGTGCTGTTGGTGCCGTAGTTCTCGGCGTCCAGGCTCTTGCGGTAGTTGTAGGAGACGCCGCCGACGATGCTGAAGATCTCGTTCAGGCGCAGGGTGTCTTCCAGGGCGATGGATTGGGTCTGGTCGCGGAAGTGGGTCTGCGGGTCGCTACCGTCGCGGGAGCGGTGCACGTCTTCCTTGAAGTGATAGGCCACGCCCAGGCGGTTGCCCTCGGTCAGGGCCAGGTCGCCTTCGATGGAGAAGCCGGTGGATTCGTCGTCGTACTTGCTCGGGAAGCCGGACTGCAGTGTGCCGGGGATGCCGTTGTTGTAGTTGAAGCTTTCCAGCGAGTTCTTGAAGGTGTCGTGGTACACCCGGGACTTCAGGCCGTGCTCGCCGAAGCGGGTGTTGGTGGCGATGAACAGGCTGGTCTTGTCCCATTGCGGCCATTCCCACCAGCGCTTGCGCTGGCCGGTGGCGGGCAGGTCGCCGGCGTAGGGCGGCTGGCCCTTGCGGCCTTGTTGCTGGACGTAGCCGACCACGTATTCGTCGGTGGCGTTGGGAGTGAAGCCGAGCTTGAAGCTGAACTTGCCATCGCGCTTGTTGCTGTTTTCGCGGCGGCCTTCGCCTTGCTGGTTGTTGGTCGGTTCGAAGTCGTCCGGCAGCATCGTGTAGTCGTAGTCGACATAGGACACGCCGCCCTGCATCCACCAGTTGCCCTGATTCGAGCCGACGTTGGCGTAGCTGCGGTAGGCGTTGACGTTGCCATGATCGGTCAGCTCCAGGCCGCCGCCCACTTCGCCCTCGAAGGTTTCGGTAGGGCGTCGGGTCACCAGGTTGATCGCCCCACCCAGGGTGTTCGGTCCGTACAGCAGCGAGGCAAAGCCCTTGGCCACTTCGATGCGCGACAGGTCGTAGGTGGTAAAGCGGCCGAGGTCGATATTGCCGTCGTAGGGCACATAGGTCGGGATGCCGTCGATATACACCGGCACCTGCAGGCGGTCGAAGCCGCGCACGTAGACCACCTGTTCGGCACGGCCGCCGATATAGCTCTGGTTGACGCCGGGGGCCAGGGCCAGGG
Organism: Pseudomonas sp. FG98; assembly: GCF_057808595.1. Taxonomy (NCBI): domain Bacteria; kingdom Pseudomonadati; phylum Pseudomonadota; class Gammaproteobacteria; order Pseudomonadales; family Pseudomonadaceae; genus Pseudomonas; species Pseudomonas sp. FG98. Next base: position 19,199 of record NZ_JBMDIJ010000014.1, read on the forward strand.
CGCGGTCGACGGTTTCGCGGTCGTGCAGGCGGATATCCTGCAACTCGACCACGGTGCTGCCGGTGGCGAGCTTGTCGTCCTGCGGGGCGGCGATCTGGATCTCGCCGAGGCTGAAGGGCTTGCTCTGCTCGGCGGCGAGAGCGGACTGGGCACTGATGGCGGCAAGGGCCGCGACCAGGGCGCGAGGGGCGAAGGACTGCATGACTGCTCCATGTTGGTGGGGCTGGTCGTTGCGGGCATGCCATTGCCGGAGGGTGTTCCTGGGGACCTCATCGCTGGCAAGCCAGCTCCCACAGTGTTCATCGACCCTGTGGGAGCTGGCTTGCCAGCGATGACGGAGTAACAGGCGACACATCCTGAATTGCCGTGCACCGAAAACTGATCCAACCCGCTTCGTTATATATTTTTATATACATCGACATCCGCAACGACAGCTCGGGCTTTCCTCCCCGAAAACTACGAGCCATATGGAAAATCCAGCGGAATGTTGACCCGGGGGACAACCGGGTCGCGGCGAATACTAGCGTTGCCAGGTGCTTGCTGACAACGCTGTATATCAAAATACACAACGATGCTGTCGTGATGCCATTCGACGACAGTCGTGATCAGGCAGCCTGGAACTCAGATACGCCCGGCGCTCACCCCGCCATCCACCGGCAGCAGTGCCCCGGTGATCCACGCCGCCTGTTCCGAGGCCAGGAACAGGATCGCCTGGGCCACATCTGCCGGCTGGCCGTTGCGTCCCAGCGGGTGGAAGGCGTTGAAGGTCGGCAGCACTTCCTTGACCTGCTCGGCACTCATGAAGGTGCCGTATACCGGGGTTTCCACCACGGCCGGGGCCACGGTGTTGATGCGAATGTTCGACGCCGCCAGTTCGATTGCCAGGTTGCGGGTCAGCGCATGCACCCCGGCATTTGCTGCCGAATAAGCCGCCGACGGCGTCGCGCCGATGGCCTGGGTCGCCCACAGCGAGCCGGTCTGCACGATCACCCCGCCGCCGCGCTGGAGCATGGCCTTGGCCGCTGCCTGGGCCATGAAGAACTTGCCCTTGAGGATGATGTCGAGGAAGCCGTCGTACTCCGTCGGCGTCACTTCAAGAAAGGGCTTGGGATTGAACACCCCGGCGTTGTTGACCAGGATATCGACCCCGCCGAATGCGTTCTGCGCCACGGCGACCAATGCCTCGGCCGTGGCCGGATCGGCGATATCGCCAGCGAGGATGCGCACCTGCTGCCCGCTGGCGTCGATGCGCAGCGCGGCTTCCTGCAGTTTCTGTTCGTTGCGCCCGCCGATCACCACCTTGGCGCCGGCTGCCACCAGGCGCCGGGTGACCTCTTCGCCGATGCCCGAACCGCCACCGGTGACGATGGCTACCTTGTTAGAAAAACTTTGCATGATGAACACTCCGCGGACTCGTAATGGGATCAACAGGAAACAGCTTGCCGCTCGTTGAAAACCTGCTAGCTTTCGCAGGGCTCCGAACGGTTTCGGGCTCCATTGTTGTCCTGTGCGGGTCTGTCAACAACGCAGGTTATGTTCACTAGCGAGAAAGAAAAACTTTCCATGTCACTGGCCTATCTCAACGCCCTGCGCGCCTTCGAAGCGGCGGCGCGGCACCAGAGTTTCTCCGCCGCGGCGGCGGAGCTGAACGTCACCCCGGCGGCGGTCGGGCAGCAGGTGCGCAGCCTCGAAGCCTGGCTGGGCATTCCGTTGTTCACTCGCGCAGGCAGCGGTACGGCGCGGCTGATGTTGACCGATACCGCCCGAGCCGCGCTGCCGGATATCCAGGCCGGCTTCGACCGCCTCAGTGTCGGCCTGGCGCGGCTCAAGGATGCTGGCGTGCATGCCGGGCTGCGGGTCAGCGTCAGCCCGGCGTTTGCCTCGAAATGGCTGCTGCCGCGCATCGAGCGTTTCCAGCAGGCCCACCCGCGTCTTGATGTGCTGCTCGACACCAACCTGCGCACGGTCGACTTCCAGGCCGAGCGCATCGATATCGGCGTGCGCTACGGCGCCGGCAACTGGCCGGGGCTGACGGCGCTGCACCTGATGGACGAAACCCTGTTCCCGGTCTGTGCGCCGGACTACCCGCTGCTGAAAAAAGGTCGCCTGCCCGAAGCGGCATTGGAGCGCTGCACCCTGATCCACGACCAGTCCATGGCGGGCGACCCGGACTACCCGACCTGGCGCATGTGGATGGACGCGTCCGGCTTCACCGCCATCGACACCGAGCGCGGCCTGCGCATCAACAACTCGGCGGCGGTATTGCAGGCGGCCATGGACGGCCAGGGTTTGGCGCTGGCGCGCAGCGTGATGGTCAAGGACGACCTTGACGCGGGGCGGCTGATCCGGCCGTTTGCCGACAAGGGCGTGGATTGCCCGCTGACCCAGGCGTACTACGTGGTCTACCGGCCGGAGTGCGGGGAGCTGGGCAAGGTGCAGGCGTTTCGCGATTGGTTGTTGGGCGAGGCTGCTCGGTAGTCCTCTTGCGCAGCCTCGCCAGTGCCACCAGCGCCGTTGCCGAGGCCAGGCCACTGATCCACCAGGTGGCCTGCCAGCCGCCAGCCAGGGCGCTGGCCTTGGCCATCAGCGGCGGCAGCAGGCACATGCCGAGCGAGGTCATCTGTTGCACCTGGCCCACGGTCGAGGCAATCAGTCCTTCATCGGGCGCCGACCTCACCGCCAGGAGGAACAGGCAGCCCGGCAGCAACCCGCCAAAGGCCGAGAACAGCAGGATCGCCAGGTACTGCTGCGATGGCGAGGCGGCGAGCAGCGGGGAGAAGGCGGCGAAGGCCATCAGGGTCATGCCGGCGTAGCCGGTCACCAGCAACGGGCCCAGTCGTCCGCCACGGTGCAGCACGGCTGCGGCGGCGAGGCTGCCGAGGATATTGGCCAGGGCGATCAGGGCGCTGAGGCTGCCCGAGAGTATCGGCGTTGCATGTTGGCCGGCGAACAGGCTCGGCGCAAAGCCCACCACGGCCAGCCATTGGCCGGCGTACAGGGCGAATGCCAGCCCCACCAGCAAGGCATCGATGCTGATGACCAGGCGCCGGGCCTCCCGGCGTGGAGCGGTCTGTTCCCGGGGCAGTCCCCTGGCCAGCAGCACGATCGCCAGCGCCGAAGCGCCTGCCGGCACCAGCCACCAGCAACGCCAGCCGCAGGCGTCGATGACCATGGGCCCGATGAAGAATGCCAGCGCGGTGCCGAGCGCCACGTAGCAACCCCACAAGCCCATATGCAGCGGCAAGCGCTCGGCCGCTACGGTCCGGCGCAGCAGCCCCGGTGTGGGCAGCACCACCATCAGCAGGCCGACGCCTTCTGCACCGCGCAACAGCAGCATCGCCCCGGCACTGCCGGCGAAAGCCCCGGCCAGGCTGGCCAGCAGCAGAATGAACTGGCCGCACAGCAGGCTGCGCCGGGCGCCGAGGCGGTCGCAGTACAGGCCGACCAACAGGCCGATGGTCATACCGGCGAACTGCATCAGCGACAGCAGGAAACCGGCCTGGACCAGGGAAATCTGCAGGTCGCCGCGCAACGCCTCGATTGCCGGCGGCACTTTGCCCAGGTGGCTGGCGGCGATCACGCCGGAGAGGATGACGATGGCCGCGGCGGGGGAGAGGGAGCGCATCATGAAGGGCTGTCCGCAGGTGGCTGGAATGGTGTTGGGGACTGAGATAAACCCTAGGGAGTGGGCGAGATAAATCCGGGATAGTCCGGTAAGGGATGGGCCAAGGTGGGACGGCGGTTGCAATAGTGTTGCACAGGTTGCAAGGGTTGGGGCATCGCTGCCCCGCCCCTCATTCCCCCAGGTTGCCGTGGAAGAGATCACCCTGATTGCGAGCGATCACCGCCAGCCGCATGCGCTTGACGACCTTATAAACGAATGCCAACGAGATCCCGTGCTTCATGGCGATCTCGCGATGGTTCCGTCCGGTCCACTCGTCGAAGATCTGCTGGTGCAGCTTGGACGCCTGCAGATGGATACCTTTGGGAATGTACAGTTGCTGACCACCCCAGACCGCAGCCATCTGCATTGCAACCTCCACGCCGTGGGCCTCGGCGGCCTCGTCGCTGACTTCCAACGTTTCCTTCGCTGACTTGGTGACGTGATCAGCGAGCGCCTGGAGCAAGTCGCCAGCCGTGCTCGACTCTTTCATACCGCCTCCTGTTCGGTTCTCTGAAGCCATTGCTTCAGGTGCTCGATGACCTGGCTAGCCTGGGCGCCGGTCAGCCATTGCAACGCGGAAACACCAGTAGATCCTTTGACAAAGTTCACCAGGGCCTCTTCGGAAGCATCCCTGAGCACGCCTGCATCCCTCAGCGACAGCCACAGTGAGCGGATCTTCTTAGACTGGCCGTCCTTCGCCCGTGGCCGTTTGCTAGTGCTAGTTGGTCGAACCTTGAAGCCCTTCAGTTTGAGCTGTTCCAAAACCTGCACCAGGTTTGGAACGCTCAGATCTGCTGTCGATGTGACACCTTCCAATGCAGGCATGCCAGAGAGCATCAGGCGATAGGTATCGTCATCCATCCGCAATTCGCGGCGCGCAACGTGGATCAGCTTGATCAGACGCAGTCGGTTGGCATTGGACGTTGCAGCACTCATACGCCACCTTCCCGTTTGCCCTCGACAGGAGTTGCTTGCTTCTCCAGGCGGCGAATCCGGCTAACCAACTTCTTCTCCACGGCCTTCTGTAGATGAGGCACGGCGAGCGCGGCCCGGCACTGCTCAAGGTCAAAACCTTCCAGGGCGAGCAAACGGTTTTCGGTATCGACCGCACCATACTCCCGGCCCGGTGTAATGAAGGGGTTCGCTTGCGACATATCAAACCCCCTGAGCCAGTCGTGCGACCGGCTGATGGCCAACGGCATGATGCAACTGGGCGGAGCGGCCTGCCTCGTACCCGGCGTCACTGGCCACCTCGTCGCGAGCCTTGAGCTTGCGGCGTTTCATCTTGGCTGTGCCGAGGTTCGGGTATTTCTTCTCCATGTAGGCCTGGATCGCCTCGGCAATGTTGTCCTCGACTCCTGAGAACTGTTCCACCTTGGCCAACACCGCGTCGATCCATCCGTGTGCAAAAGCATCCCCGCGAGCGACCTTGGTAGAGCGTTTACAGCGCTTTTGCGTTGCCAGGTAGTCGCGCCGTGCCTTCTGCAGTTGACGCTCCAGCACCTGATAGGCGTAACCCGCCAACTCTGGCGAGGCTCCGCAACCGATGTAGACAAATGACGCTTGCGTGAGCCAAGACGTGGTGATGATGAAGTGCGAGCCGAAAGCCTCTGCGCAGACGTAGGCCAGGCGCACTCGCCAAGCCGGTGGCTCCCCCTCAGATCCAGCTGCTACCTTGGCCTCGCCAGCCATGCTGGCAAGAACGTCCCCCATTTCCAGATTGTAGGTTTCCATGAGCTTGTGAGCTTGGCGCAGTGCAATTTCCGCTTCGTTTGGGTTGGAGCCCTTGCCCTTCGCCATCTCCAGGCATTTCTTGATCTTGTCGAGGATACGGTCCTGGTCCACGTTACACCCCCGCCAAAGTCAGGTTGATCGGCAGGTACTGATCAGTGGTGCCCTGGCGTTTATAGACCCGGATATAAACGGCGGTGCCATTAACCTGTATGGAGTCCTTCAGCGCCTGCATGGCTGTCTTCCAGGCCGGATCGTTGATTTCCACCCGCAGCAGACTAAGCACATCTTTAACCATGAGCTGGCCCTGGCGGTTCGCCCGGAATGCTCGGTCAACCAAGACGCGCAAATGGTCGTTCGCCCCTTCCGACCAGGTGCTGATGCATTGGTTGATCAGCTCGCGAGCGGCAAGGATCTCTTCGGTGAAGACGATACGGTCTGCATAGGCGCGCTCGATCTTGTACTGGCCGTCATAGGTGGTGATCGAGACATTGCCCTTTTGCCCGCCTAGTTGGACGCCGTAGCGCTCGGAGGACACGGCGATCAGGTCCGCAATGTCAGCAAGAGCCTGTTTCTTGAACTCGGCCAGCAAGGCGCTGATATGCTCGGCGGCATTGCCGAGATCGCGGGCGACACCGTCGCGTAGCTTGTCGTGCTCGCGCACCTGGTTCTCGGGCACCAGGTGTCCTGCGGCATTCATGACGAAACCTGCTGGGATGGTGATCGAGGTCGCTTGGTTTTTTTCAGTCATCTTTCGCTTCCTCTTCAGAAACAGTAATCACAGTCATCTCGCTCAAGGCGATAAACGCGTTAAGGGTGTGGCCGCAATCCTCACAGGTGACAACCACGTCAATCAGGTTCGCATCATGAGCTGCGGAGGAAGCGGTGATTGAGGGATAAGGGACGCCACATTTCTGGCAGTCGCTATCCAGGTGTTCGCTCATCAGTGCGTCCTCCCATCCATAGGCTTGGTGTTCTGCTGATAGGCCAGCGCAAAGGCCCTAAGCCTGGCTGCAGCAGTTTCCCCATCACCGGCCAAGTACGCCTCGCACATGGCAGCCAGGTCCTGGCTAATACGCTGGGATATCGCGACAAAGTTGGTGTGTTGGATATACAGATCGTTGTAGCGATTGCACTCGGCCACCAACGCCAAGTGAAGACTCTCGACGGTTTCTTGTGGCTCGGCTGTTGTGTCGGCCTGTTCCTGGTCGAGCCATCCGCTGCTGCGCTGGAGCTTCGATAAATTCAGCGCCCGCTGTGCCCCCTGCGTGATTTCATCGACCGTGTCGAACGCACCGCCGGCCAGATCGGTAACGTAGTCGTGCAGCGGCGACACTTCGGCAAGAGCGTGCCCCACCGACCAGGACACCACCTCACCACCGTCTACAGTGCGCGGAACCTCTTTGCCGGATGCTCCACGGATGACCAACGTGTCGTAGCGCTCAGGCAGATTGTTCATTGGTCCTGCTCCTTTACCGGGGTAAACCAAACAACACGAACGCCGTCGATGGTGACCATGTTTCGGGTCTTATTACCGAGAGTGCTCCAGCACGCACCCTGCCATTGCTGGCGGAAGACCACCGCCAGGAGATCGGTACTTTCCGCTGCAATGAAAAGAGTCACGTCCAGGACAACCATCGCTTCGATACGCACGCCTGCGTTGCGCAGGCTGCGTGACACCGAGTTGATGGCAGACAGTTTCTGAGCCAGCTCAGGCGTCAGGATTTTGCAGGCCGACGAGGTACATTCGACCGTGGCGCTGGTAGCAGACACCAAATGCAGATGTCTGGCAGGAGTTACTGAGTTGGTGGTCGCCATCTCACACCCCCTTCACTACGTCAGCGGTGACCAGAGGCTCACCGATCTGTGCAGCCAGGTTCATGGCAGCCTTCGTCAGGTTGCTCAGGGCGAGCGGATAGAGCTGGCTGGTCCCGTCTCGGCCACTAGTGCTCAGGCGTTGAATGATCGCCTGGATGCCACACTCGCTGATGACTTCCGGCAGCGGCTTTTGGAGTCGGTTGAAGCGGAACGCAAGGTGCTGTTCAACATTGGCAGCAGGAATGGGAGGTACTGCAACAACCTCTATACGCTGCACGACTTCCCGCACTTCGCCGTTGCGAGGGCTGAGTTTGATAGCCAGCTCAGGCTGGCCGATCAAAATGATTGAAATAAGCTTGGTGAAGCCAATCTCCAGCTCTCGCAACCGCTTCAGCTGTTTCAGCGTCGTGATCGGCAGCGAATGCGCTTCTTCAATGATCAACAGATGCCGGTTACCAGCGGTATAGCTGGTCGTCAGTGCGCGGTGCATCTGGGCGAAACGTGCTTCAGGCGAGGATTTCGTTTTCTCCAGGGGCGCCACCGCAGCCATGATCGCTTCCGCGATATGAGTGCTTTTCAGTGTTTTGCCCTTGATGTCGTTGTCTTCCATCGCGAGGACGTACGGCTCAATAACGACAACCGGGGCGTTCTCGCTGTCGAGACGATGTCGTAGATCACGGCGTATCGTGCTCTTGCCTGACCCGGACTCCGCGATGACTGCAAGGAATCCATCGTGTCGCGCAACCTGATACATGGACTCGCGGACGTAACGGATATCGGGGCTTACGTACATATCCGCGGCATCCTGCAAATCACCGAGGGGGTCGCGGAACAGACCGAACTGTTTCCGCGCGGCTGGTGTAAGTACCTGTTGGGCCATTAGCATGGGCTCGCACTCCTGTTCGTTTACGTGGTTGTTTTCGGGTGGGGATGTAGGGGCCCCGGCGTTGGCGCGCCGGGGTTCCACTTCTTCGAAAGCTGCGCTGATGGCAGCTAGGTTGGCGCCGCGCTGTGCGAGAAACGTCTTGATGCGTCCCTGCAAAGCCTTGCGGTCCAGCGATTTTGGCCACTGGTTGTGGTTGATCAGTTGAGCGATGGCAGCCTGGCTCAGGTCCACCGAGCGGGCCAACTCGGCCTGCGGCACCTTGCCCTCGGCAAGCACGTCCTTGAGCTTCAGCATCAAGCATTCCCTCCGACTACACGCAGGCCAGGCCGGGCGGGCATACGCAGTTGTTGGGTGATGGCGTCGATCTGATCTTCCGGCACGCCGTTGGGGTAGTTGGTTTTGAGCCAAGCCATGGATTCCGCCGTCCAGAGGCTGCCCATCTGGCCACGCAGAAGCTTTGCGGCCTCAACGTGGGAAAGTGGCTGAATCTCCACGGTTGGCGCAGTGATGGGCGAAGCAACACCGCGCCGTGGCATGTAGGACGGCAAGACCGTATCGGTGATGTGTTTGTGCGGATCGATCTCGCCATTGAACGGCAAGGCCCGCGCCTTGCGTGCAGCAGCAGCGTTCTCCTGGGATTCTGTCCCGGTGACCAGCTGTTCGATTGTTTTGCGTGCCTTCTGGGCTGGGGTGTCGGCCTGGGACTTGAAGGATTCGCCGATCACTGCTGAGGTCGCCATGAAGCCGTTGGCATCAATGGCGATTCGCTCGACTACATGGAAGACCTCCCGACCATCCTCGTTTGTCATCACTACCTGGGCGCTGTCTTCATCGCGCCATGGGTTACGGGTGATCAGCAAGGTATCGCCCACCATGATCTGCGGGATGACCGACACATCGAACTGCCCGCCGCGATAGGAAACCTGGAGGAAGTCGTTGACCTTCCGAGTTTCAGGCGCAGTCACCGCCAGCTCTCGGCATACCTCCGCCGAGGGCGCCAGGCGCAGCTGGCCAGCTTGAATGGTCAGCCACTGGCCATAGCGGGTACGACGGTGACGCGTATGGATGGCGGTTGCGTTGTGGTAGCGCATCCACTGGCCAGCCCAACCGTTGATCTGCTCCAGTGTTTCGGCCTTCTGCAGCTTCAAGGCCGACTCAAATTCACGCTCAACAATGTTATGGGCCTGCTCAACCTGCCCTTTGGCGCGGGCGTTGCCCACCTTGTTGATGATGAGCTCGATGCTCAACGCCTTGCACAGGTTGCGGAAGATCGCCGAAGTCATGGCCGCACCGGGGTCCGTCATGATGATGAACGGCACACCATGGAAGGGATCGTTTTCGCCGCGTTTCTGCATGCAGCAGATCAACACGTTGCAGAGGTTTTCCGCAGATTCGGCGCCCAGCACGTACTGCACATAGATTGTGCCGCTGGTGTGGTCAGTGATCACGTAGCGCCACAACCGCTTGCGTTCGATTTTTTTCAGGTTGGTGGGCTTGCCGTCATAGAACTCGGCCTGGCTCATGGTCTTGGCGCCATCATCGTCCAGATAGAACTGGGTGGAGATAGACGCATCGATCTGCCAAACGTGGTTTGGGTGGCGGCTGGCCAAGGAGACAGCCGGCTCCGGTTGCAACAGCTGCTCCGGGTGTAGGCGGTAAGTACGCAGAGCACGGGTAATAGAGCTGATCGATAGTGGTACGAACTCACCCGTCTTTTCGTCGACACGACCAGCCAGGATCTTGCCGTTGCTGCGAAGCCGTTCCACTGCACGCTCAACGGTCGACAGCTGTTTGTTGTTGGCGCGGATCGACTCCAAGAGCAATGCCGAGATCATGTAAGCCTCTGGCTCGCTCAAGGTGGTCTGGCCCGCGTCGGTACGGCGCTTGCGAGGGGCATTCACAGTGACCTCCCGAAGTTTTCGATAGATAGTCGGCAGGGACATGCCCAGCTCAACGGCCGCTGTTCGGCAGAGCTCGGTACGCTGGCCATGCGGGGCAACTTCCACCGCTCGGGCCAGGTCTACGAGGCGTTGGGTCACAACGGCGTTCATGGGTTATGCCCCCGCCAGAGCTTGAGCAACCTGGGTGTCAGCGTCTTCGCGCATCCATTCCGGGGTTGGATTCGAATCAGGGGTAGCTGGGATGCTGTATTCAACGCGGATTGAGGACACGGCACGCTCCACCTGGGCGAGCAAGCCAGCGATCACTGCGCGGTGGTCTGCACCGTCTTCGTCGGCGTGCGCTACAAGGGCTTCTACGGCGGGACGGAGTTTGCAGACGACGGCGGCTTCTGCTTCCGTGGCCAGCTTGGTGGCCTCCTCGCGGATCGCAATGACCTTTTCGTCAGGCGTCCTAGAGGCTACGAGGCGGCGGGTTTTCTCCAGCTCCAGCTTGGTGTCCTGGAGCTTGCCGGAGGTGTCAGCCAGAACCTGGCTCTGCGCCTCATAGTCGGCATTCACGTTGTCGAGTTGCTGAGCCAGCGCCTCTTTATCCTTGGCACTTTTGGCGATCAGCTCTTCGGCCAGATCAACGAAAGCGTCCTTGTCGCCAGACTTGGCCGCTTCGAGTAGAGCCGTTTTCTGGTCTTCGGGAAGCTTGCGATACTGGCGAAGTTCGCGGTAGCCGATGCCCATGCGGGACATGGACTCAAGGGCCTCTTCACCGAAGGCACGGAGATTCGCGATGTCCCGGTCAACCTGGTCCACGGAGCGACCAAGCAGGTTGCAAAACTCCTCCCAGGTACCGGACAGAATTTCCGCACCGTGCGGATTTTTTTTGCCAGCAATAGCGCGATAGAGCTTGGTTTCCTTGACATAGGCCAGCTTTGAAGTCCGCACCGTGCGGGAAAAATCTTCAAATGCCCCTGCCATCTGAGCTTGACCGAGGAGCTGGTTAACTAGGTCGCGTTCATCTTGCATGCCTTGGGCAATGTCACCCAGGACAGTCAGGGCAGCGGCATCTTCCTGAAATGCCTGTTGGTTGATTTCGGCCATGGATTGAATCTCCGTGGTGCTCGCTTTACGGGCCATTCACTACTTCCTTATTCAGTTGGGGGTGCGGGTATAACGCTGGCGTCGTTCGTTCAGCTCTCGCTGGGCCTTGCTCAAGGCTTCCTCGAATGCGAAAGACACCTGCACCAGCCGTGGGCCAAGTTGCCAACGGTGATGATCGTGAGGACTGCGATCTGCCAGGCCGGCAGTGCGAAGGTTTTCCAGGGCGCGCAAAGCGTTGTCATTCGAGCACTCGGCAGCGATGGCCACCTCTTTCAGGAGCATGCCCCGGAACTCGTTACCCGCCAGGGCCAACATCACACGCAGTACGCGCTGCACCTGCTCCGACGTGTACTTATCGTCTCTGATCATGGCTGATCCCCCAGTTCGAGCTGCGGCTGGGCGTGCTGCTGTACGTTTCCGCGATGCCATGCCAGCTCTTCTAGACCCGCCTGGATGGCAGCAAGGGCGGCAGCTGCCTCAACATCGTCAGCATAAAAAGCCATCAACTGGCCTGTCGCATCGTGCAGGGTTGTCTGCAGGGTCTGAATATCGTGTGTGCTAGCGGTACGGCCAGCGGGAACATCAATCAGCAGCTTGCCGCCGCTGCTGGCCAGCCAGCGTGTCACCAAGCTGATGCCACATGCCTGTTCGTAGGCCGGGATGAGCACAGCGGGCATGCGCCCGTTGGCAATCCACTTATAGAGGGTCCAGTGATCCTCCAGCCCCATCAGAGCGGCGATGCGCTCGATGCTGTGGTTGAAGCGCTCTTTTGCGTGCTGCTGGCACAGCTTCAGAGCGTCGCGAAGGTTGGTCGGCTGCACGCGTTTCCATTGGCGAGGGCTCATTGGAAACACTCCCTAGCCAATGCGGATCGGCTTTCCAAACAAAAAGCGCGCTTGATCATTGGCAATATCATTGCGCCATGCACAATGAAATCAGGTAAATTCACTGCCAGGGCGACAGCGATGGACAACGAACTGCAACGTTTGCAAGCACAAGTAGAAGCGCAGAGCTTCGTAATCGAAGAGTTGCTGCGGATCTGTGTACAATCTGGGCAGGTTGACCCAATGGCTATCGCTAATGGCTGGCGTTCAATACGGCAAAGTCCAACGTTCGTTGCGGCAGACGCCGCAGCGAAACGGAGGCTGGCCGATGAACTAGATGCTTGGGCTGATGTGATCATCATGCGACTTCCAGAGCCTTGGCCGGGTCGGTGCAGATCTCACCCGCTTTCAAGCCCAGCTTGATGGCAATTTCATGAGCCTGGCCGCGCACGCACTTCTTGCGGCCACCGAGCACTTCGAAAACAAGGTTCGGGGAGAATTTGTTGGCGACCGCCCATTGGGTGATCGAAACGCCCTTGGACTTGAGCTCCTCACGAGCCTGGTCAGGGGTACGTAGCTTCATGAGGGAAGCTCCTTTCGAGGGGTTATGGCGCCGCTTTAGGTGCCGACTAAGTGACCATTCGTGGTGGGATGGTGTGAACTAATATTGGTGTAAGGGTTACACATTGTCAATTGATTCTGTGGAATATCTACACATTCGCTTGCGAGATGAGCTGGAACGCCATGGGCTCTCGCTTGCCGATGCGTCGCGGGTCATTGGTGATTCTTCTAGTCAGGGGCTTCGTGATGTGTGTTCCGGGCGGAAGCGGGCTACCGCCGAGCTAATTGGGCGTCTCGCAGTCACGGGGATCGACGTACTTTTCGTGCTAACGGGGCTGCGCACAGCCCCAAATGCCTTGGCGTCGGGACTGTTGCCTTCAGATGAACAGCTTCTGCTCGACAGTTATCGGGGGCTCAGTGCGGCGAAGAAAAAGCAACTGCTCGTATCGCTGTTGAGCGGTGACGTGGCGAAAAAATCAGCGAAGGACGGCAATGTTGTGGTCAGCGGCTCGGGTAACAGAGCTGCAGGTAGGGACTACAAGGAGTGAGGAGTAGTGGTTCGTGAGGGATAACGAAGTTAATGTCGGCGGCGAACAAAATAGGGCTGCTGGACGCGATTACTACGAGTTCAATTTCAGACCCCATCATGAGGCCAGTACTCAGCGCGATTCGCGTGAGCTTGTACCTGCTCAAAAGAAAGAGTTGTACGACCTAGGCACGAAGTGCTGCGAGCTGGGAGCAGACTCCAAAGATATTTGGCGAGCGGTCTTCGCCGAGCTCGGTGTCAAGCAGATCGGCGACATAACTGCCGAGCAATTCCAGCAAGCTCGCAACGTGTTGCAGCGACGACTCGACAGTCTTTTGGAAGAAGAAGATAAGCGACGACTGGTTGGCAAGATTCTCCGCACGACCACCGAGAAGGATGCAAAGTCTGAGCTGAATAACTTCTGCGACGTGACCTTCGGACGTACCCATCTCAACAAGTTAAAGCGAGCTGAGCTTCAGCGTGTGCTGGAGTTTGTCCAGGGCTTTCAGATTCAACCTCTGGCAGGCGGAGCCAAGCAGGCGTATCTACAGCGTATGCCTCTGAGAGAATTTTTACTGACCCACAGAGCGCATGCTACTGGGCTGTTTGTATTCGGTGTGTTCGTAGGAAAATTCTGGTTCTGATCCGATCAGTGCTGGATAGGGCTATTAAAGGAGAGAGGGATGTCTGACGTTGTCTTTGTTATGGGATTGATTTTCGTGGCGTTTGCCATTGCTGGTTTGTTTAAACCCGCACTGTTCAAAGACAAGAAAACGGGCGAAGTGCCCAGTCGTTGGCCAATCTTTTTTGCTGGGATGATGATTGCGGCTGTCGCGTTTTACATCGCTCACTACTCAGCTCCTCGACCAAAAGCTAAGCAGGTGCCAGAGGTTGCCGCCTCGGACGTGAAAGCGAGCTCGACTGTTGCCCAGGCCTCTATTTACCCTAGTGGGAGCCCTAATGCTTTGGTTGCGGCCACACGGCTAGTGGAGGCTTTGGACAAAACTATGCTCGCGGGTCCCAGTGTTATTCAGAGTGGCAACCTGCAGGCAATAGGTGCGCACAGTCGCCTGTTTGGGGACTTGGCTGAATCGGCCAAAGAGCAGTTTGGCGCCACAATTTATGACCCTCTTGGCCGCTGTGGTATTGCTGGCGGCAACGCTCGCAGTTGGTGGCACGCACAAACCGACGCAGCTCGTAAGGGTGGCGTAGAGTCGACTCCAGGTGCGATCAAGGACTTCTTAGATCAGTATCAAGAGAACCGAAAGGAATGCTTGGCAGCTGCTGGAAACGAAACGGATCAATGATCTCAGAACGCGTGAGTGCTTAACATCATATGACTATGACACTGCGACGTAGAAGGTTTTCGAAGTACCAAAGCCCAAGCACTGCAGTGAAAGTCGACCTGCGGCAGATAGCTGAATCTCTTTAAACCTGATTAAAAGAACTCCTGCTACACGCCGCCGATCATGGCGGCGTGTTCGTTTCGGCGCCGTTCTGGCGCCCAACCAGCAGGAGGCGTCATGCGACCCAACACCCCGCGCGGCATCCGCAATCACAACCCCGGCAACATCCGACACGTCAAAGGCACTCGCTGGCAAGGTATGTCGGCGAACCAGAACGACGCCGACTTCGTCCAGTTCACTGGCGCCCAGTGGGGCATCCGCGCTATCGCGCGCACCCTGATCACGTACCAGGACAAACATGGTCTGCGTACCCCACGTTTGATCATCGGACGGTGGGCGCCGCCCAACGAGAACAACACTGAAAGCTACATCCGCAACGTGGCTAACCGCATGGGTGTATCGCCTGATGGGCGAATCGATGTGTACGACTACGGGACCATGCTCGTCCTGGTGGTTGGGATCATCGGACATGAAAACGGCTCAGGCCCACTCCCTGGCGGCGCCTGGTACGGCGATGCACTGATCAGCGAAGGTCTGCAACTGGCAGGCATCGTTCCTGGTGCCTACCACGGGGAGCCGCTATGAAACTGATCGCCAACTGGCGCCGTTGCTATCGCCTCTACAGCGTCCAGCTCGGCCTGCTGATCGCTCTGTTCGGCTTCCTGCAGATCAACGTGTTACCGATGTGGGAAGCGCAGCTCTCTGATCGGGCCTATGCGGTGCTCAACAGCGCGCTGGCCCTTCTGCTGTTCCTCGCCCGCCTGGTGAAACAGGGGCCCGACCAGGACACGCCATCGTGAAGCTGCAGCTGCTGTTGCCGTTGCCACTCACCTGGTTTTGTATCCCACCCACCGCTGCTGGCAGTTGGTTGACCTGTGCCAGCCGGCGACCGCGCAGCATGCGCAACCGGAGGCGCAAGCATGGCCGCATTTGATTACTTGTCCCTGCCGACTGGTCTGGCCTGGGCTGTTGCAGCCTGCGCCCTGAGCGCGGCTGCAGCAGGTTCTGTCGGGTACGGGCTGGGAGACCGTCAGGCTGCGGCAGCAGGTGCTGCTGACCTGGCGGATCTGAAACGGCAGCACGCCGAGCAAGCCTTGGCAAATGGGCAAAAGAACCTGGACGACCTGCTAAGCGAGATGCGCCGTGCCAACGATGCGGAAGCCCAGCTCATCAACGCGAAGGCCCAACACCAAACCGAGCTGGATCATCTCCAGGAGCGAATCCCCAATGTCACCACCGTTTACCTGCCTGCGCCTGCGGCAAAGCCTGTTGCCATTCCTCGTTGCGTGTTCACTGCTGGCTGGCTGCGCGACTACAACGCCGCCCTCGGTGTGCGAGCCGCTGCCCAAGGCACCACTGCCAGCCACCCTCAAGCAACGTCCATCCCAGCCCCCGGCACTGACGCCGAACTACTGGAAAGCGGTGTCACTCCCGCCGACATCCTGGCACACGCCCAGGACTACGGGATGTGGGCTCGCAACAACCTGGCGCAGCTCAATGCGTTGCTCGACCGTCAAGAACAAAAGGACTGACCGTGTATGGATGTAGCTGACCAGGCGCAGGACAACGACTTCACCGAGGCCGCGTTGCTGGCCCATCGCAGTGGCCTGCAGCACCGCTCTGGCCCATCGGCGTACCGCTGCGAGGAATGCGGTGATGCGATCCCGGAAGATCGCCGCCAGGCCGAGCCGGGTACCGAGCACTGTATTGATTGCAAGAGCGCCCTGGAGCATTTGGCCAAGCGAGGACTGCGATGAACCTGAACGAGTTGGAGTTCGGTTTCCAGACTGTGCAATGGGTGGTGATCACTGTGGTGGGTATCTACACCTGGATGACCAACCGCCAGGCCGCCAGTGCGCAGGAGATGCTTGAACTGCGTACCCGCATCGTCGCCCTGGAGGAGCGCATCCGGCACCTGCCGGATCACGCCGCCATCACGGAACTGCTTGGCGACATGAAGGCTGTCCGTGCCGAACTCACGGCCATGCAAGGCCTGACCCGCGCCGTGGACCGCATCAACGATTATCTACTGCGAGAAAAACCATGAGCCAATACGCCGATTTCCTGCGCCAGGACATGCGCCTGGTGATCCTGCGCCTGCTCGCTGAGATGCCTGCGTATAGGGCGAATAGCTCAGTGCTCAATGCCGCTCTGGACAGCTACGGCCACAGCATCAGCCGTGACCAGGTGAAGACCGAGTTGCAGTGGTTATCCGAACAAGGTGCCGTCTCGTTGGATGATATCGGCCCGGTGCTGGTGGCCACGTTGACAGAGCGCGGCCAGGATATTGCGGCCGGTCGTGCCCGCGTTCCCGGCATCAAGCGTCCGGGGGCCTGACCATGGCGGGTAAATCCTCCATCAACCGCTTACCCCCAATGGTCAAGGCTTACATCCAAAAGCTGCTGCGCGAAGACCGGATGACCCTGGACGAGATGCTGGAGGACATTCGCCATCGTTTCCCCAACGAAAAAGCGCCCAGCCGTAGCGCCCTCGGCCGTTTCAAGGTGGGCTTCGAGCAGCTCACAGAGAAGGCTCGGCAGACCCGCGAGCAGGCTGAAGCCTTCGTCGGCGCTTTGGGCGAGGATGCCAGCGACAAGACTGGCGCCTTGCTGGTCGAGGCCATCTCGACCCTGACCTATCAAGCGGCGCTGGGTGCCCATGAAAACGATGACGTGACCATCAAGGAGGTGGCCACCCTGGCCCGCGCTGCCAAGGCGACCATGGAAGCCAGGACCCTGAGCGTGAAGGAACGCCAGGCTATCGAGCGTGCTGCCCGCGACCGGCTCCTCCAGGAGCAAGCCGCCGAGCTGGACAAGGAAGTTCGCAGCGGTGGCATGGACGAGGAACAGGCACTGTTCTGGAGGCAGAAGTTCCTCGGGGTCAAGGTATGAGCGCTCCGGCAGTGAAGCCCAGCACCAGTACTCTGCGGGTCGTCGAGTGGGACGAACTGCCGGAGTCCGTCCGCTCCATCCCCCAGGGCTACAACCCCATCACCGAAGGACTGCTGATGGCCCACCAGGCCGATTGGCTGGCCATCAACGCCCAGATCAAGCTTTGCGAGAAAGGTCGCCGTACCGGCATTACCTTCGCTGAGGCGCTGGACTCCGTGATCACGGCTGCATCACGCAAGAGCGCGGGCGGCATGGACGTGTTCTACGTCGGCGACACCAAGGAAAAGGGGCTGGAGTTCATTGGCTATTGTGCCAAATTCTCCCGCGTTATCGCTGAGGCCCAGGCCTCGGGTGTCAGCGAGATCGAGGAGTTCCTGTTCGAAGACCAGGACGAGTCCGGCAACACCCGCCAGATCAACGCCTACCGTATCCGTTACGCCTCGGGCTTCAAGATCGTTGCGCTGTCGAGTAACCCTGCCAACCTGCGTGGTCTGCAGGGCAAGGTGATTATCGACGAGGCGGCATATCACAGGAACGTCTCTGCCGTGCTCGATGCCGCGACCGCGTTGCTGATCTGGGGTGGACGGATCGTCATCATCAGTACCCACAACGGCAAGGCCAATGCCTTCAACGGCATGATCAAGGACATCCAGGAAGGCCGCTACGGCGATGCCGCGGTGGTCTACAAGGCCACCTTTGACGATGCCGTCGCCAATGGATTGTTCGAGCGACGCTGCATGATGCGCGGCGAGGAGCCGACCGCCGAAGGTAAGGAAGCCTGGTACAAAAGCATTCGCAATGCATACGGCCCGCGTAAGGCGCAGATGCGCGAAGAGCTGGATGCGATCCCTCGGGACGGCAACGGCGTGTGTGTACCTGGCGTGTGGATCGAAGACGCCATGCGTCCGGATCGGCAAGTCCTCCGGCTCGCCCTGGATGAAGGTTTCACCCAGCAAGCGGTCTATCGCCGCGAAGCGTTCATAGAGACCTGGATGGAACTGCACCTGCTGCCGTTGCTGAAGCAACTCAACCCTGAGCTGCGTTGGTATCTCGGCATGGACTACGCCCGTCACCGCGACTTTTCTGTCATCTGCCCGATGTCTGTCGATCAGCAACGCCACCGCGATGTGCCGTTCGTGATCGAGATGCACAAGGTGCCGACCCGGCAGCAACAGCAAATCCTGTTCGCGATTCTGCGGGGCCTTCACAACTTCATCAGCGCTGCTCTGGACGCCTCGGGCAACGGCGAGACGCTGGCCGAGGACACCGCCGATGAGTTCGGCCATGAACGTATTCACCAGGTGAAGCTGTCTCGTGCCTGGTATGGCGCCTGGATGCCGCGCTTTGTCGGCCTGTTCGAAGACGGAACCATCACGCTGCCCAAGGACGACTCGCTGCAACAAGACATCCGTGCAATCGAGACAGTCGATGGCATCCCGATGATCGTCAAAGCCCGTCAGCAGGACCTCAAGGACCCCGAGCTTTACCGCCACGGCGACTTCGCCGGGGCTGGCGTGCTGGCCAACTTCGCCACCCTGGACAGCGCGTCTGCTCCAGTCAAAGTCAAATCCCGCCGCCGTCGTGCGGCATCTCAGATCTTCCAGGGGTACGCATGAGCAGCAAGGGCCTGTGGGTCAGTCCCACCGAGTTCGTCACCTTCGCCGAAACCCGGCGCGACAAGAGCCTGACAGACCACATCGCCAGCCGTGGTCGCAGCTTCGATGCGCAGGCTCTAGGCATGTACCTGCCCAACCCTGACCCGATCCTCAAGGCCCAAGGCAAGGACATCAAGGTCTACCGGGATCTGCGCAGCGCGGCCCTGGTCGGCGGCAACATCCGTCGCCGCAAGTCGTCTGTGCTCGCGCTGGAGCGTGATCTGAAGCGCCGCCAGGCTCCGGTCCGCGTAGAGCGGTTCGTCCGCGACTGGCTGGCTGATCTCGACCTGGACCGCATAATCCGCGAGCTGATCGATGCTGCGCTGTTCGGCTATCAACCGGTTGAACTGATGTGGAAATCCGTCGGTTTGCACCTGATACCCGACGACCTGCTGGGCAAGCCCGCCGAGTGGTTCCTGTTCGACCAGGACAACCAGCTGCGCTTCCGTGCCCGCGATGCCGGCATCCAGGGCGAGCTGTGCGACCCGCAGCGATTCATCGTTGCCCGGCAAGACGCGACCTACAACAACCCGTACGGTTTCGCCGACCTGTCCATGTGCTTTTGGCCGGTGGTATTCATGAAGGGCGGGCTGAAGTTCTGGGTGCAGTTCACAGAGAAGTACGGCAGCCCGTGGCTGATCGGCAAGCACCCGCGTGGTGCGGCGACCAAGGAAACCGACGATCTGTTGGACAGCCTGGAGCAGATGGTCCAGGACGCCGTCGCGGTCATCCCCAATGATTCCAGCGTCGAGATCAAGGAAGCCGCAGGCAAGACCGGTAGTGCTGATGTGTACCGAGAACTGCTGATGTACTGCCGCAGCGAGATCAACGTCGCGTTGCTTGGCCAGAACCAGACCACAGAAGCGACCTCGAACCGCGCCAGTGCGATGGCCGGGCTGGACGTAACCGAGGACATCCGAGACGGTGACGCCAGCATCGTCGCGGCAACGCTCAATGCAGCGATCCGTCTGGTGGTCGATCTCAACTTCGGCGAGCACGTCGATGCCCCCGTGTACGAGCTGTGGGAACAGGAGCAGATCGACAAGACCCTGGCCGAGCGCGACCGATCCCTGACCGAGTCGGGTGTGAAATTCACTGCCGCCTACTGGCAGAGAACCTACAACCTCCAGCCCGGCGATATCGAAGAGGTCTCTTCGACCGCTCAGCCCGAATTTGCCGAGGCGCCTGCTGTACGCCCGGTCCTGGATCAATACGCGCTCGACCAGGCGATTGAGGGCCTGGCCGCCACCGAACTGCAGCAGCAGGCCGAGCAAGCGTTGCTCCCCGTGATCGAGGCGCTGCAGCAAGAGAACGATGAGTCCAAGGCACTGGGAATGCTTGCAGAGATCTCGGTAGACCTGGACGCCATCGCCCTGCAGGAGAACCTCGCGCGTCTGATGTTCATCGCAGATACCTGGGGCCGCCTCAGCGCCTCGGCAGACCTGGAGGACTGAGCATGGCCAAGTCCGTTAACCCGGTTGACCTCAAGGCGATCTTCGGGCTGGAACCTGCTGCCGCGATCACTTACCTCAAGAGCAAGGGGTATGCGATCACCTGGGACTGGCAGGACATGCTCGATGCCGCCCATGACCAGGCATTCACCGTGGCCAAGGCCATGCGCCTGGACCTGCTGTCGGACATCCGCGAGTCGCTGGAGCGTGCGCTGCAGGAAGGTCGAACCCTGAAGCAGTTTACCGCCGAGCTTCAGCCGATCCTGGAGAAACAGGGTTGGTGGGGCAAGCAGGTGATAGTCGATAGTCAGGGCGAAGCCGAGCTGGTACAGCTCGGTAGCCCGTACCGGCTCAAGACCATCTACCAGACCAACCTGCAGAGCGCTTACATGGCCGGTCGCAAGGCGGCCATGGAAGACGCGGCGGAAACCCATCCGTACTGGCGATACGTTGCGATCATGGATGGCAAGACCCGGCCAAGCCATGCTGCGCTCAATGGTGTGGTGTACCGCCACGACGATCCGGTGTGGTCTGCGATCTATCCACCGAACGGCTTCAACTGCCGCTGCCGCGTGACCGCGCTGTCCGAAGCCGCCATGAAACGTCGCAAGCTGACGCTCGTATACAGCGCCGAGACTGTGCGCCAGGAAACTGTCGAAGTCGGAGTGAACAAGCGTACCGGAGAAGTCAGGACCGCCGAGGTTACAGTGGTTAGGGTTACTGGCTCGGACGGCAAAGTCCGCCAGTTCCGTACTGATCCTGGATTCAATCACAGTCCAGGTGAAGGCCTGGC
This sequence comes from Pseudomonas sp. FG98, assembly GCF_057808595.1. Classification (NCBI taxonomy): domain Bacteria; kingdom Pseudomonadati; phylum Pseudomonadota; class Gammaproteobacteria; order Pseudomonadales; family Pseudomonadaceae; genus Pseudomonas; species Pseudomonas sp. FG98. The sequence continues at coordinate 40,398 of NZ_JBMDIJ010000014.1, forward strand.
CGACGTACTGAAAGCGAAGGGGGCTGCATGATCACGCTTGACCTGGATCACCAGGCGATTCAGAAAGCACTCTCCAGGGTCGAATGGGCTGTCGGCGAACTGGCGCCGCTGATGCGCGGCATCGCCGCCGAGTTCGCCAGCATCACAGAAGAGAACCTGGAGGACGAAGGCCAGTCGGGCAATGCCTGGCCGACATTGTCCGAGGTCACCACTGCTATTCGGGAAGCGTCCGGTACCTGGCCAGGTCAGATGCTCCAGATCTCTGCAGGCGGGCTGGCGGCATCGATCACTACGCACGCAGATAGTAGTAGCGCCCTGGTGGGCAGCAACAAGGTGTATGCCGCAATGATGCATTTCGGGGGCGAGAAACAGGAGTTCCCGAACTTGTGGGGCGACATTCCTGCGCGCCCCTACTTGCCGATGGACGAAGATGGCAAGCTGCAACCCGAGGCCGCAGAGTCGATCCTGGATCTCGCCCTTGCTCACCTGGAAAAGGCCGCTCGCCGGTAACGGCCTCTGGAGCGCCGAAGCTGTTCAGGCGCTCCGGTTCATCCAGCAATCGCTTGGCAACGCTGTTTGCTGCTTTACAAGGCTTTATAAAAGCTAGTCCGCATGCTGTCCGGCACTTCGTTTCTCGTCTCTCGCCAATCCCGAGCATTGCCACTCTTTAAACCCGATTAAAAGTCAGGCCGACATCGGCGGGTCAGGCTGTGCGCATCGTCATCAAACGCAGCGCACAGCTCATGAAACCACTGCACATTTTCAAGCCCGGCAAGCACGTCGCCATGAGCGGTGACAGCTTCAGCTTCAGCGAATCAGATCTGACTGCCACCGTCTTGGCCTACGACCCTGCTCGACATGAAGCCCCCCTGGTGATCGGTCACCCCAAGCACGACGCACCAGCGGCGGGCTGGGTTCAATCGCTCAGTGCCAGCACCGAAGGGTTGATCGCCACCCCCACGCAAGTTGACCCGGCGTTCGCCGACCTGGTGGGCAAAGGCAGCTTCAAGAAAATCTCCGCCTCCTTCTATCACCCGGACTCCCCGAACAACCCTGTCCCTGGCGTTTATTACCTGCGCCATGTCGGCTTCCTCGGCGCACAGCCGCCAGCGGTGAAGGGCCTGCGGCCCATCGAGCTGGCCGATGGCGAAGAAGGTGTTATCGAGTTCGGCGACTTCGGTCACGAAACCAGCGCGTCCCTGTGGCGCCGGCTGCGTGACTTCCTGATCGGTGATCGCGGCCTGGAGGTCGCCGACCAGGTGATCCCCGACTGGCAAATCAACAGCCTCGCCGAGGCTGCGCGTGAGCATGAGCCGCGCCCGTCCTTTTCAGAACCCGTCCCACCCATCACCGAGGAATCCACCGTGAATCCCGAAGAGATCGCCGCCATGCAGGCGGAAAACGAGCGCCTCAAAGGCCAGGTCCAGCAGCACCAGGAACAGAGTCGCAAGGCCCGCCTGGATGGCATCCATCAAAGCCACGTCGCCTTCGCCGAAGGACTGGTCAGCGAAGGTCGCCTGCTGCCCAAGCATGCCCCTGCGTTGATCGCAGCCCTGGACTTCGCCGAGTCCAACGACAAGCCCTTGGAGTTCGGCGAGGGCGACGAACGTCAGCCGGTCACCACTGGCCTCAAGGCGATCTTCAGCGACCTGCCCAAGCAGATCGACTTCGCCGAGAAGGCCAGCAAGGGGCGCCACGGCGGTGGCTCGGTGAAGGCCGACCTGGAGTTCGCCGAGAAGAACACCGACCCCGACCGCCTGGAGCTGCACCAGCGCGCAACCGCACTGGCCGCAGAGAAGAACATCCCCTACGAGTCGGCCGTTCGCCAACTCATCTAATCCACAGGAGCCACCATGGCAGATCGCTTGAGTAAACTCCGGGTCGTCGATCCGGTACTGACCAACCTGGCGCGCGGCTACCGCAACGCCCAATTCATCGGTGAAGCCTTGTTCCCGATTGCCTTCATGGACAAGGAAGCGGGCGTCATCCCACTGTTCGGCAAGGAAGCGTTCGAGCTGTATCACACCGAGCGCGCGATTCGTGCTCAGTCCAACATCATGAATCCCGATGATGCTGATGGCCTGGACGTGGTGCTGCGTGAGCATGACATCGCTTACCCAGTTGACTACCGCGAACAGAACGAAGCCATGTTCGATGCCCAGGCACGCGCTTCGCGCCGCGTCGTCGACGTGATTGATCTCCGTCGCGAAGTCGCCTGCGCCAAGCTTGCTCAAAGCCCGAGCACCTATCTGTCTGGCGCCAAGGTGACCCTGGCCGGCAACAGCCAGTGGAGCAACGGTGGTGGCGACCCGATCCAGGATGTCGAGCGCGGCAAAGAAGTTATCCGCAGCCGTATCGGCGTTCGCCCGAACACCATCACCATGGGTGCTTCGACCTACGCATCGCTCAAGTTCCACCCGAAGCTGCAGGAAGCTCTGGGCAGCAACGAGCGCAAGCTGATCACCATCGAGCATCTCAAAGCGCTGTTCGGTATCAATGACATCTACATCGGTGAAGCGCTCGCCAACACCAACTCGGTAGGCGACATCTGGACCGACACCCTGCAGCTGGCCTATGTCTCCAAGCCACAGGCTGGCTCACAGACCAACTACGAAGATCCGAGCTTCGGCTACACCCTGCGCCGCAAAGGCATGCCCGAAATCGACACCTTTGACGGCGCTGGCGGAAAGCTCCACTTCGTGCGCAACACCGACATCTACAAGCCCGTCGTCGTCGGCGCCGATGCCGGCTACCTGATCTCCGATATCAACGGCTGAGGTGGACCATGGCTGAGAAATCTACGCGACAAGACAAAGAGCAGAAGCCCGAGGTTGCCAAGGATCAGGCAGCTCAAGCAGGCAACGGCCCCGATACGCCGACCACCGGCCCGCAAGCCTCGGTCATTGTCGATGCCAGCCGGGCGCCAGAGCCCGAGCCAGAACCCGAAACACGCGGCTACCGCGTTACTTCCCGCAGTGATGTGCTGCTCAACGGCCAGCTGTACACCGAAGGTGACGATCTTCTGCTGACCGATGCCGTCGCACGGTCTCTGCTTAAAAACCGCTGTATCGAACCAAAGGACGATTCCCAATGAAGACCAAGCAAACTGTGCTCACTACCACGTTGCTGGCCCTGGTCGATCTGCCACGTCATCGCTTCGCCGGCCTGGACGGCGGCCTGTGCGCTGCAGGCGCCAAGTCCTTGGGCTCGGTTGCGGCGGATACCGAAGCGGATAACACCGCTCCCGTGGATGTCCTCGGTATTTGCCTGGTTTCTGCAGGCGGGGCTATCGCGGCAGGCGCCGAAGTCGAATCGGACGCCACTGGCCGTGCCGTCGTTCACGCGGAAGGTGTCAGCAATGGCACTGCGCTGGACGCCGCGACGGCAGCGGGCGACATCATCCGTATCGTGCGCGGGATCTGACCATGCGCTACTGCAACCGCGACGACGTAGGTCGGGCGATCCCTGAACTGACGCTTGTTCAGCTCTCCAACGATGATCCTGCAGCTGATCTGCCGGACGAGGGCGTGATCGAAGATGGTGTCCGCCAGGCCGAGGAACTGGTAGACGGCTATCTGCGCGGACGCTACGAGCTGCCGATTGATCCAGTACCGACTGTGTTGCGGGATGCAGTCGTACTGCTGGCTCGGCACTGGCTCTACCAGCGCCGGCCAGAAGGCGCGATGCCGGATGCGGTCAAGGACAGCCGCAAGGACACCATCAAGCTGCTGGAAAGCATCCGTGATGGTGTCGTCACCTTGGGCATGCCTACCGGTCAAGCAGCCCCCGAGCCTGGCGAAATCCGTGTCCGCTCTCGTCGCCAGCAGTTTGGCGATGATGTCTGGAGGGGCTACTGATGGCGCCGAAGACTCAAACCACGGTACTGCAGGACGCTCTACTGGCTCGCCTGCAGGAGCACTTCACTCGGGAGCTGTCGGTGGAGTTGTTCCCGGAAGCACCAGGACAGTACCGCCTGAACCACTCCCGTGGCGCCATCCTGGTGGCATACGGGCGTAGCAAGTTCAACAACACCGAGGCAACCGATGCGGCCTTCCAGGAGCGCCAGTTGATCTTCCGTCTAACCCTGGTGTTCCGCCAGCTCAATGGCAAGGACGGCGTCACCAGTTACCTGGACCGCATTCGCGAGGTGCTGACCGGCTGGTACCCACCACACTGCGACCGTGCATGCCAGCCATTGATGGAGCAGTTCCTGGGACACGCCCAGGGCGTCTGGCAGTACGCCCTGGACATCACCACTGGCGCAACGCAGGTCCAGGTCGTAGCTCCACACAGCGATCCGCTCCTTACCCGCGCCGACTTCGAACATGAGGGTTTCCAATGAATCTCACTCGCTACCGCTACAGCGGTCCGCAGAGCGCAGCCTGCCTGCGCGTTGACGGTGGACTGCTCGACGTCCAGCTGCTACCAGGTCAGCCGGTCGAGCTGCCTGCCGACCATGACTACACGAAGGTGCTGCTGGAGCTGAAGCATCTGGAGCCCGAGCCAGCAACGGCAACCAGCAAACCCGCGAAGCAGAAGGCAGTCGCGAAGCATGAAGGAGATCAAGCCAATGGCAGCTAACTATCTGCATGGCATCGAGACGACGGAAGTCGAGCGCGGCCCTCGGGGCGTGAAGGTGGTCAAGTCGGCTGTCATCGCCCTGATCGGCACTGCGCCTACCGGGCCGGTGAAGAAGCTGACGTTGTCGCTCAACGACATTGACGGCGCCCAGTTCGGCGGCCACCTGACAGGCTTCAGCATTCCCGAGGCACTCGATGGCATTTACGACTTCGGCGCAGGTACGGTCCTGGTCTACAACGTGCTCGATCCCGCCGTGCACCGCAGCAACGTGGCCGGCGCAGCGGGCGAGTTTGCTGACAACGACCGGTTGCAACTCGACCATGGTGCCTTGCAAGTCCTGGCCGTGAAGAGCGAGGACGGCTCTACCACCTATGACCTGGACATCGACTACAGCGCCGACATGCTCGGCGGCCTGGTCACGCGGCTCAGTTCCGGCTCGATCCCGGTCAATGGTCAGGTGAAGATCGATTACACCCACGCCGACCCCACCAAGGTCACGCCAGCGGACATCATCGGTGCGGTTTCGGTCGCAGGTCAGCGCACCGGGTTGCTGGCGTTCCAGGACAGCTATAACGAGTTCGGTTTTTTCCCGAAGATCTTCATCGCACCGGGTTTCAGTACGCTCAACTCCGTCAGCGTCGAGCTGATCGCCTCGGCGACCAAGGTCGGTGGCATGACTTACATTGACGCACCTATCGGTACCACCGTTCAGCAAGCCATCGCCGGGCGCGGGCCGGCCGGCTCGATCAACTTCAACACCAGCAGTGACCGAGTTCGTCTGTGCTACCCGCATGTGAAGGTCTACGACGCAGCGAACGGTGAACGGCTGCAGCCTCTGTCGATTCGGGCCGCTGGCTTGCGGGCGAAGGTGGACAACGACAACGGCTACTGGTGGAGCAGCTCCAACAAGGAACTGTTGGGCGTTATCGGTCTGGAGCGTCCACTGACGGCCCGCATCGACGATGCCGGCAGCGAAGTGAACCTGCTCAACGAGAACGGCATCACCACCGTGTTCAACTCGTTTGGCACCGGCCTACGCCTGTGGGGCAACCGCACGGCGGCCTGGCCGACCGTAACGCACATGCGCAACTTCGAAAACGTGCGCCGTACCAAAGACATCATCGACGAGTCGATCCGCTACAGCTCGCTGCAGTTCGTGGATCAGCCGATTACGGACGCGCTGATCGAGAGCATCACCGAGAGCGTCAACCAGTTCATGCGCAAGCTGATCGGTGACCAGGCACTGATTGGCGGCGAATGCTGGTACGACCCAGCGCGCAACCCACAGACCGAGCTGGAGCTCGGGCACATGCTGTTCAACTACAAACTCACCGTGCCGCTGCCGTTTGAGCGGGGCACCTTTGAAACCGAAATTACCGGGGAGTACCTGGTCAACCTGGGGGCCGAGTAATGGCAGGGTTCAGCGCACACCGCATCACCAACGCCTCTGTCTACTTGGACGGCAACAGCTTCTTCGGACGTGTCGAGGAAATCGACCTGGGCACGGTCAAGGCCGTGATGAGCGACTTCCAGGGACTGGGCATGGTCGGCCTGATCGAGCTGCCGGACGGGATCGACAAGCTGGAAGGCAAGATCGTCTGGAACAGCCTGTACTACGACGCCGCCAAGCGCTTCGCAACGCCGTTCAAGACAGTTCAGTTGCAGCTCCGGTCGAACGTCCAGGTCTTCAACAGCGCTGGCCTGGTGGACGAGATGCCACTGGTCACGTTGATGACCGTGATGTTCAAGGAGTACCAGTTGGGGACGTACAAGCCGCGCGACCCGACGAAGTTCGAATCGCCGTTCTCCGCGATCTACGTCCGGCAGATGCTCAACGGCAGCGAGGTGGTGCTGCTGGATTACCTGGCCAACATCTTCAAGGTTGGGGGGGAGGATCAGTTGGCCAAGTATCGGAAGAATATCGGGCAGGCTTAGCCACGACAATGCGCCCGTTCATACGGAATCGGAGCCCCGCCATTGTGCGGGGCTCTGTTTTCAGGTACGAATTCTTTGAACAACCCACGCAAGGAGCGTTAAATGTTTGAAGATTTTATGAACGACACGATTTCAGTACGAAAGCAAAACGGAGAAACTCTGGAGGGGATCAAGGCTTCCGTACAGCCCAATCAGGTGGATATTGATCGGTCGGATATTTTGATTGAGGTCGGTGATCTGATTCAGCGGAAAATGTCCAATGGAGCAACCGAAACCTACGAGGTTCTTGATCCAACATTTTACGAGGCGTTCCACGGCATCCCTGCTCATTATCAAATCAAAGTTAAAAAGCTTGGCTTGCCTGAAGCCAAAGCAAAGGTTGAACGCATCACCTACAACTTCCACGGGCACAACGCCCGAGTCAATAACAACTCCGTTGATAACTCGACTAACACGGTTACGCTCGGCGCTGACATGCAAGACTATGTTGAGGCTCTAAGACAGATAATTTCCACGCTCGATGCCTCTCAACGAAGGGCGGCGTCAGAGATCGTGGATGCTGTGGAGGCTAATCTGGCCTCCCTAAAACCCAGCAAGACGGTTGTTTCTGCGTTACTAACCGCGCTACCACACGTAGCCAGCATCAGCACTATCGCGTCTTCAATTCTTGCCGCTCTATAATCTTGGCCCCGCGTTAGCGGGGCTTCCTCTTTAAACCCGGTCAAAAGCCAGCCTCACCGCCCGGTGCGATGCTCAGGTCTCTTTCAGAGCAACTGATCAACCCGGAGAAATTGATGGCCGACCAACTCAGCATCCCCCTCAAATTTCCTTTCGCCACTGCCGCTGGCAACCGTATCGAATCGCTGCCGATCAAGCGCCTCAAGCGCAAGGATCTAGCCGCAGCGCACAACTTCTCGCCAAAAGACGAAGCCGCCCAGGAAGACTTCCTGTTCGCCAAGATGACCGGCCTGACCGTTGAGGACCTGGGCGAACTGGACATTGCCGATTCGCGGGTCGTCACTGACGTGTTTCGGGAAATGGCTGGCGGCGGAGACATTGCTGTTGTCCTGGGACGAGGCGCTGCTCCTGGTGCTCAGGATGCAGCCCTCGGAAATCCGCAAGCTGACAATGGATGACTATTGGCGCTGGTGCGAGGTGTGCGAGCGGGAGATCAACCGCCGCGTTGAGGCCGCCGAGCAACTGAGGCAATAAGCGCGATCGCCCCAGCGACCAGCCCGCCAATCAGGGCGCCACCTGCCGCAATGGGGGTGGCCGCCAGGGCCAGCACCGGCAGGCCAAGGCAGAACATTAGCACCGCCAGCCAGAACGGCAGATGCACCAAGCACAGCCAGGCGAGCCAAATCACACCCGCGCCGACGGCGAGTGCATAGAGAGTTTTGGCAGTGATCAAGGCGACTTTTTCGAACATTCCAGCAGCGTAGCAAACTATGGCCAATGAAGTCCTGGTTGGATTAAAGATCGGCGCAGCCGTCTCGGGTAGCCTGCATGCAGCGTTCGGTACAGCCAAGTCCACGGTACAGCAGCTTGGCCGGGCGACCGATGGGTTGACTGCCAAGCACAAAACCTTGGGTGCAGAGTTGTCTGCCGCTTTGGCCAATGGCGGTACAGGCTTGGGTCGAATGCGCCGCCAGTACGATCAGATCGGGAGAAGCATCGACCAACTCAAGCTTAAGCAGGAGCGTCTCAACACCAGGATCGCACGCGGCGAAACACTGAAGAACGCCCGCGCGGACCTGCGTGGCCAGGCAATGGAGACAGTCGGAACCGCAGCGGTGCTGGGAGCCCCCATCGTTCAGTCGATGCGTACGGCTATCGATTTTAAGGACCAGACCAATGACATCGCGATTACGGGTGGCTTTGACAGAGCGGAAGAGGAGCGTCTGAGCAATGTCATGCGCGGCGCTGCCTTGAGGTGGAACCAGACTCAAACCGAAGTCGCGAAAGGTGCAGCCGTGCTTATCGCAGGCGGTATATCGGATGCGAAAGAGCTAGCGGCCTATTCACCCCTGATGGCCAAGTTCGCGACTGCAACGCGAGCCAGTATGGATGACCTTGGTTCGGTGGCGATTGCCCTGAATGACAACCTTGGCATTAGTGCTGCCGGATTCGAGCGGTCCATGAATATGTTGGCCTCGGCGGGCAAAAGCGGGCAATTCGAACTGGCGGATATGGCCAGATGGTTACCTCAGTTGACCCCGCAGTTCGCGGCACTAGGCATCACAGGCGAAAGAGCGGTCGCCGAAATCGGGGCCTCTCTGCAAATCGCCCGACGCGGCGCGGGTACCAACGACGAAGCGGCGAACAACTTCAAGAACTTCCTATCGAAGCTAACAGCCAAGGACACGCTCAAGTCGTTTGAAGGGGCGGGTATAGACCTTCAGAAGTCCATGGGAAGCCTAGTCGGCAAAGGTCTTACGCCCGTCCAGGCGATGCTGGAAATCATTACTCAGTACGTCGGGAGTAAGGGACCAAAGGCAGCTGGCGAGTTTCAAAAGGCGATGGAGATCAAAGACGACGCTGAGCGGGAAACGGCTCTAAAGCGCCTGAATGAGGCATACAAGCTGGGCGAGTTGTTTGCTGATATGCAGGTGCTGTCCTTTGTACGACCCGCGCTGGCAAACCGAAAGGATCTAGCTGGAATTCAGCAGACCAGCATTGATGACGCCGACAAGGGCGTCGGTGATGCGGATTGGAAAAAGCGAATGGAGAGCCCCAAAGAGCAACTGAAGCAACTTGGGGTCAATTTGGCAGACATAGGTATTTCCATTGGTAGTGCATTAATTCCTGCCTTGGTAGATGTCACCCAGGCGGTGGTGCCGGTGATGCAATCATTCTCCGCCTGGGCAAGCGAGAATCCAGGGGTCATCAAGGGGGTTGTCGGCCTGGTCGCCGGCTTGCTGGCTGGCAAGCTGGCATTCATCGGTTTGGCCTACGGCGTCAACCTGATGCTGTCGCCTTTCGTTGCCATGCGCACCACGATCACCAGCCTATCCGCGAAATGGACGCTCCTGCGGGCCATGTGGCAAATGGGCAAGTTTGCCCCAGCGATCAGCGGACTCAGGCGGGTGGGCTCAGGCATCGGCACGGTGTTGCGCTTCAGCGGGCTGTTCCTGCGCGGTATAGCCACGGCTTTCGGTGCGCCGTTGATGATGGCTGCCCGAGGTGTACTCGCCCTGGGCAGAGTCCTGGGCGGCACCTTGTTGTTCGGCCTTAAGCTGGCCGGCCAGGCCGTGCTCTGGCTTGGACGAGCCTTGTTGATGAACCCAATTGGCCTGGCGATCACCGGGATCGCGGTTGGCGCGTACCTGATCTACCGCTACTGGGAGCCGATCAAAGGATTCTTCAGCGGGCTGTGGGCGGAGATCAAAGCCGGATTCAACGGTGGCCTGGCGGGCATCGTTGGGCTGATCGTCAACTTCTCGCCCATCGGACTGTTCTACCGAGCATTCAGCGGGGTCATGAATTACTTCGGAATTGAGCTGCCGGCGAAGTTCAGCGAATTCGGCGGCATGATTATTACGGGGCTAGTGAACGGCATCGGCAATGCCCTGACTGCGGCAAAGGAGTCGATTGTCGGTGTTGGCACTTCGATCAAGGGTTGGTTCACCGAGACGCTTGGCATCCAGTCGCCGAGTCGTGTGTTCATTGGCTACGGAGCGAACATCAGTGAAGGCGCGGCAATTGGTATCACTGATCAGGCCGGGCTTGTCCACCAGGCGGCTCTAGGCCTGTCGGGTATGACTGCGGTTGATCTGGCCGCACCAAGGATCGGCCAACCTGATACGCCGTCCTTGGCAAGGACACCGCCTTCTCCTGATCAGGTGTCAATGGCTAGCCGCATTGGTGCTCCTGGTGCGATGTCACCGGCACAGGGCGAGAGCGCCATGGTCGTTCACTACTCCCCGAAGATCGAGCTGCCTCCTGGTGCGAATGTCCAGGAAATCAACCAAGCGCTGAAAGGCGGCTATGACGAGTTCGTTCGCTTCATGGAGCGCTTCCAGCATGACCGCCGTCGTCGCAGCTACGGCCCGGACAACGGAGGGTTAGCCTGATGTTCGCGATCCTGGGAGACATTGAGTTCACGGTTGCAGGCGGCATCGTCGGGATGGAACTGCGCAGCGCTGCAGAATGGGCCGAGCACGCCCGCATCAAGGGCAAGCCACTGCTTGAATGGATCGGCGAGGGGCTGGATGAGACGAGCCTGAGCATCGAGCTTCGCCCGCAGCTTGGCGACCCCGCCGCCCGCTGGAAATCGCTGCGCGAGGCCAAGGCGAGACACGAACCGCTCGCCCTGGTTCTGGGCAACGGCGACTATCTTGGCCCTCAGGTAATCGCAGATCTGAGCCTGACTCATCACCGTATGTCCCCGACAGGCCAGCTTGCATCGGCGACAGTGCAACTGAGCTTGCGCGAATACACCGGGGCCTTTACCCGTAAAGTGCGGCCAACTCCGGGGCTTATCAGTCCCGCAGTCAGCGGCACCAGTGCCGCTGCAGCTGGCTCGCCTGGTCTGCTGTCGAAGTTCATGCCATCGCCCAGCACGGTCCAGGCGGTGATCGGTCACGCGAAGACTGCGGCGAATGTTCTGCAGGCCGGCAAGAATCTCTACGACCAGGTGAAAGCTGGTAACGCCTCGATGATCCTGGGGCAGGTCCCGCAGTTGCTCGGGGTCACTGCCCGAGCGATTGAACCGCTGCAGAGCCTTGCCGGCGCTGCGGGACTTCTCAAGGACGGTGCAGACCTGGTCAAGTTGGGGGATGACGTACTGGGCAGCGTGATGGGCGCTCGCTCCAGCTTGAACCCTGTGGATCTCGGGAACATTGTCGAGCGCTTCTCGGCATCGCGGGACTCGCTCGACCAGGCCCTGACCACCATAGACAGCGCACGCACTCGGCTGGCAGGCCTGGCCGCGCAAGTCATCACCAGGAAGGTCTGACCATGTTTATCCAGCATGTCACTACCGAGGGCGAGCGCTGGGATGCTTTGGCCTGGCTTTACTACGGCGATGCCCACCGCTATCACCCCATCGTCCAGGCGAACCCACATGTACCGCTCGATGCCGCCTTGCCGGCCGGACTGGTACTTGCCATCCCAATGCTTGAGCAACAAGCCGCTACCGAGGATCTGCCACCGTGGATGCGTTGACGCCAAACCAGGTGCCCGACGCTCGCTTCGTGCTGAGCTACATGCACCGCAACATCACTCACGACATCAGCGTTCATCTCATATCGCTGGCCTATTCCGACTTCCTGACCGGACAGGCCGATAGCCTGGACATCGAACTGGAGGACGCCGAGGGTAAGTGGACCGATGCCTGGTATCCAGGACATGGCGACATGCTGACCTTGTCCATCGGCTGGCAAGGAAAGCCGCTGCGGGTCCTGGGCAACTTCGAAATCGATGAGGTCGAGCTGAACTCACCACCCTCTACGGTGAACATCCGAGCCCTCGGTGCCGGCATCCAGTCCGCCCTGCGCACCACTGAACACCGTGCCTACGAAAACACCACGCTCGATGCCGTTGCCAAGCAGATCGCATCGCGGCAGGGGCTTGAGCTGATCGGGCGTATCGAGCCGATCAAGCTCGACCGGCTTACGCAGCAAGAGTCTGACTTGACCTTCTTGCGCAACCTGGCAGGCGAGTACGACTACGCATTCAAGGTCACCGGCAAGCGAATGGTCTTCCACGCAATCAGCGACCTGGCCAAGGGCAAACCAGTGGCGAGCTTCGCGCTCGGCGACCTGGCAAGCGTCCGGGTGCGCGATCAGATCACCGTCGTGCCGCAGAAGGTCGCGGTCAAGCACAAGGAGCCGGCGCAGAAAAAGCTGATCGCCTATGACATCGTCAACGGAGAAACCGTGGCCGTGCCGAGCAGTTCGAGCAAGGCAACCACCAGCGCGGACACCAAGAAGCAGCGCAAGCGCGCGGCGTCTGAGGAGTTGGCCAAGGCTAAGGCCAAAGCCGACCTGGCCAAGTCCAACCGTGAGCGCACAATTGGCAGTTGGACAACGATGGGGCGGCCTGACTTGGTGAGCGGTAATGTCGTGACGCTGATCGCTGCAGGGAAGCTGGGCGGCGATTACCTGATCACGGCTTCTCATCATCGGATCACCCGTAGCGGCGGGTACACGGTCGATCAGGAGGCGTGCCGAGTAGGAGCCGCGTCGATCTCATTGAGCAAGGACAGCATCAAGCCTGACCTGGCGCTTTCAAGTTACGGTCCGCAACGTGAGGTGGTCGTCTGATGGGTGTTGAACTGGAATACGGCGATGTCAGTGCCGTGGACTACCTGACGTGCCGTATACGTGTGCGCCTGGACGACCGGGATGGGGTCGAGAGCTATTGGCTAAACGTGCCGCAGCGTAATTCTCAGGGCACGAAGCGGCGGCCATTGATGCCGGAGATTGGCGAACAGGTGGCAGTGCTGCTCGATAGCGATGGTGTCGGCGGTGTTTGCCTGGGCGGCATCTATTCAACCGCTGAGCCACCGCCAGTGGTCGATGAAGATACCGACTACGTGCGGTACAGCGATGGTACGGTGGTGAGCTATGACCGGAAGGCCGGAGTGATGACACTGGATAACGTGGGTGACTTGGTATTGAAGTGCGCTCGCGGCGTGACGTTGGAGGCTGACCAGCCTGTTCTCGTGAAAGCCCCCTCTGCAACGCTGCAGATCCCCCAGGTCACGCTGGATGGCAACCTGCGCGTCAATGGCGATATCAATGCCACGGGCACCATCATGGATACGGGTGGAAACTCGAACCACCACTCTCATTAACAACATGCTCTTTAAACCCGATTAAAAGCCGGGGGAAACCGGACTTTCTCATTATTGGCGCATGACTACGCCAACTCCTTACACCGATATCACAGCCGCCCACTGGCAACCCGCCCTCGGTACGTCCGGTGAGGTTGTCGAGGGCCTGCGCGACATCGACCAAGCTATCCGCATCATTCTGACCACGCCCAAGGGCAGCGACGCCCATCGGCCGGAATTCGGTAGCGATCTTCACCTTTACATCGACTGGCCCACCGACCAGGTCACGCCGTATCTGGTACGTGAAACTATCGAAGCCATACGCGGTTGGGAAACCCGCGTGTCCGTCGTACGTGTGGAAGTTCAGCTCAACGGGTCGGACATCACCCTCAGGGTCGTGTGGCGTGTTGCTGATGGTGTGGCCCAGCTCACCGAGGTGCCCTATGCGCGAGCTGCCTAGGCCCGAGTTCGTCAAGATCGACCCGGCAGGTATAGAGGCCGACCTGATCGCACGCTACGAAGCGAAGTCAGGCAAAACACTGTACCCGGCCCAGATCGAGCGCCTCTTCATTGACCTAATTGCCTACACCCGGTCGCGGCTGGACATGTCGATCCAGAACGCTGGCGAGCAACTCTTGGTGCGCTTTTCCACCGGGCCGATTCTCGACTACCTGGGCGAACTGGTGGCAACGCCACGGCTGCTGGCACAGCCTGCCCGTTGCCAATTGCGCTTCACCCTGCCTTCGGTTCGCTCCGTTGCATTGCTCATCAGTGCCGGCACCCGTGTCAGTACCCAGGACGGAAAGCTGACCTTTACCACCGACCAGGACGTGCAGATCGCCGCTGGCCAGCTATCGGTCACCGTGAATGCCACCTGCTTGACGGCAGGCATACAAGGCAACGGCTGGGCGGCGGGTCAGATCAGCGTGATCAGCAACAGCTCCTTGGCGGGTCTGGTGGCCACAAACATCACCGAGTCGGCTGACGGCATCGAGGACGAAGGTGATGATCGCTACCGCGAGCGCATCATCCTGGCCCCCGAGGCGTTCAGCAACGCAGGCAGTCGGGGTGCATACCGCTACCACGCGCTTGCAGTACACCAGTCAATCATTGACGTAGTTGTACATGGCCCCGATGAAGGCCAGATAGATGGCCATGTCGCGCTCTATCCACTGACCATCACCGGCTTGCCATCCGATTCCATTCTTGACCAGGTGAAAGCGCGGCTGAGCGCGGAAAAGGTCCGCCCCCTGTGCGATACCGTGCATGTCTTGGCACCCACCGAAGTTCCTTATGCCATCAAAGCCCGGCTGACCTTCTACGCCACGGCTGAGCAGGTTGACACCTTGGCGGCGGCACAGCAGGCAGCCGAGGCCTACGCCGCTGATCGGCGATCAAAGCTTGGTCTCGACCTTGTACGGGAGCAGTTGACAGCCGCGCTGCAAGTCGCGGGGGTGTACCGAGCAGACCTGGAACTGCCTAGTGAACTGCGTGAGCTCCAAGGAAACGAGTGGGCCAATTGCACAGCGATAGAGCTAATTCCGAATGGGGTTGCCTATGGCTGAACAGCAGCTACCACCAGTTCTTGCAGGGGACGAGCGTTTTGTGATCCTGCGTGAGCTGCTAGACGAGAGCATGGCCGAACTCGATCTCAACGCCATGCTCATGTACCTCGTTGACCTCGTGAAGCCCAGGCTGCTACCGCATCTTGCCGACCAGTTTTCCATGCTCGATGAAGCCGCCTGGCTGCTCGCAGAGTCCGCAGATGCAAGACGCGAGCTGATCAAGAACGCCGCATATCTACATCGTTACAAGGGAACGCCTTGGGCGATACGCGAGGTTCTAAGGCTGCTCGGCTTCGGTGAGATCACCCTCCAGGAGGGCCTGGCGAACAACATCCATGACGGCTCGATTCGGCGCAACGGTGAGCACGTTCACGGAGACCCAAGTGCTTGGGCTCGTTACCGGGTCTTTCTCAAGCGCCCTATCACAAATGACCAGGCCACGCTGATCCGCAGACTGCTCTTGTCTGTTGCTCCGGCCCGCTGTCGTCTGGTGTCCCTCGACTACACAGCGGTCGCGATCCGGCATAACGGTGCCGCCAGGCGCGATGGCCAATACAACCATGGGAGCAACTAATGGCCGACTTACCTGAACGCGACGAATGGGCGCCCGGGATCTACCAGATCGAAACCTCCGACCCGGTACTCGGCGGCCCGGATGGGATCGACAACGAGCAAGCGAAACAGCTTGCGAACCGGACGCGGTGGCTGCGTAGCCTGCTTCAGAAGCTGATTGATGGTGCGACAGCCGTTGGCAAAGCTGTGCGTTTGGAAACGGCGCGCACATTCCGATTCAAAGGTGCTGCGAGCGGGAGCGCGGTCTTCGACGGCAGCACAGATGTAGAGATTTCGCTAACGCTAGCGGACAGCGGTGTTGCAGCAGGAGGCTACACGCGTGTCCAGGTCAACGCGAAAGGGATCGTAACCTCTGGCAGCACACCGACCACACTCGCGGGATACGGCATCACTGACGCACTAAAAGTCGGTGTACTGACGTATCAGCGGCCACTGCTTGCAGCAGCGCAGCCGGGTACCGCCGTCGGCGAAGGTGGAGCACTGGAGATCCGAGAAGCCCAGGCGGTGGCAGCATCGAACAAGAGTTTCACTTACGCACCAGCGCTATTGTTCAACTGGTTCAGCGTAATCACTGGTTCACTTGCGATGGACCAGTACGGGCAGCTCCGCTGGGGTGGGAGTTTGCTGCTTCATGACGGCAACTTTAACCCTGCCCTGAAAGCCAATCTTGCTGGACCGACGACGTTCACCGGAACAATCAGTGTTCCTGACCTTGCCGTCGGTACGTCGAACTCTCAGGTTGCGAACACGAAATTTGTGGCCCAGGCGATTGCTGCTCTGGTTGGGTCATCGCCTGCTGCTCTGGACACCCTGAACGAGCTGGCTGCAGCGCTGGGCAACGATCCGAATTTTGCTACGACAGTGACCAATGCACTGGCTGGAAAGGCTGCCAGGTCCACGACGCTCGCCGGGTACGGCATTTTAGATGCAATGCCGAAGGGGGCTGGCGGTCTGTTGGCGGCATCGGACTGGGTACGCGGGAAAATCGCTGATCTGGATTCGACGCAATTCTTCACTTTCGCAAACCTTGCGACAGACAAACCAGCTTTGATTGACTACGGCACCGGTGTTCACATCAAGTACCCCGAGAGTCAGTATGCGGTCGATTTCGCCGGCAGCATTATGAGTAACGTTTTCGGAGCCCGGTATGTGCTCGGCGACGGCAGGACAGGCGGGTGGTGTTACTTCTGGCATGACGGCAACTTTAACCCTGCCCTAAAAGCCAATCTTGCCGGACCGACGACGTTCACCGGAACAATCAGTGTTCCTGACCTTGCCGTAGGTACGTCGAACAGTCAGGTTGCGAACACGAAATTTGTGGCCCAGGCAATCGCAGCTCTGGTCGGGTCATCGCCTGCTGCTCTGGACACTCTGAACGAACTGGCCGCTGCGCTCGGCAACGACCCAAACTTCGCGACGACGATGACCAACGCGCTGGCTGCAAAGGCAGCGAAGTCCACAACCCTCGCCGGATACGGCATTGGTGACGGCGTATCGACAGCGATGCTGGCGACCGATGCCGAGTTGGATGCCGGTACTGCACCTGCAAAATGGACCAGTGTTGCTGGCGTTACAAGAATGCTCGGCCGCTGGGTGAAGTCCGCGACAGAGGCCGTTGCGGGTGTAAGTCGATACGCCTCGCTTTCCGAAGTTGTGGCCGGGACGGCCGGCGCAATTGCTGTGTGTCCTTCGTACCTGCTTTCAGGTTTTGCGTACAGCTTCACCGCCGCTGGTTACATCAGACTCCCGACGTTCCTGGGCGGTTTCATGATTCAGTGGGCTGCGAGCGATGAAGCAACGAATTCGTCGGACTATCGCTATTACCCAGTGCCGTTTACGTCGAGTGTTTTCGGAGGGTGGATTCAGCTGACCGACGCAACGCCGGGTGGATTCGGTGGTACCAGCAGCACGGTGTTCCAGCCGACCGACTTGACAAAATACATCTGGACTGCGGGCGGCACTTGGGCCGGTGGCGGGAAGGGTTTTCTGCTGGCCATTGGCCGATAAAGGGGCGCTATGAAATTCAGTTTGTTGACCAGTTGTTTTTACGACCCGCGTATTCATTCCGACATTCCCGAAGACGCGATTGACGTTACCGCCGACGAGTTTGACGCGCTTACGGCGGGCCGGAACGCCGGCAATCAGATCACCTTGGTCGAGGGTGTGTTGGTTCTCGTCGAGCCCGAGCCACTGCCAGTTGACCCGCTTGAGGTCGAGGCCCAAGAGCGCGCCTGGCGCGATGCCCAGCTCGCTAGCATCCAGTGGTTGCGCGATCGCCATCGCGACGAAGTTGAGCTGGGTATCAGCACCACCTTGGTCGCTGAGCAATTCGCAGAGTTGCTGGGTTACATGCAAGCGCTGCGTGAGTGGCCCCAATCAGGCACATTCCCACTGGTCGAGCACCGCCCAGTCGCTCCGACATGGATTCCATCTAAATAGGAAGGCAACGGCAGTTTGGCAATTCTGTTGCAGATGGTGCAATTTTATCGTGCGAGAATTATCTCGCCAAACGACCCGTATTTTTCGCGCGCGGCATCAGAATGGCCCGGACAGTGTCGCTGCGCCGCCTGAAAAGATCCGATCATGTTTTTCATGGCCGGGTTTAAACTGAAATCCTCAGTTCATCAGGTGTCACTTCATGGATCAGGCAATTCATCTGGACAATCTCGACCGCCGTATCCTCCGCGCCTTGCAGTCCGACGCGACCTTGAGCGGCACGGCCCTCGCCGAAGCCGTCGACAGCTCCCCGGCCTCGTGCTGGCGCCGGGTGCGTGCCCTGGAGGAGAAAGGGGTGCTACAAGCCACGGTGCGCCTGGTCGATCGCCGGGCGCTGAACCGCGATGTCGATGTCATGTGCTCGCTGCGCCTGAAGAGCCACGGCGAGAAGGATGCCGAGGCGTTCGAGCGGTTTGTCGCCACCCAGGACAACATCCTCGAATGCTTCACCGTGTCCGGCGAGTGGGACTACCTGCTGAGGATCGTCGCGGCGGATATCCGCGACTACGAAACCTTCCTGATGAAGACCCTGCTCAGGCACCCGGCGGTGGCGGCGGCCAGTTCGCAGTTCGCGTTGTCGCGGATCAAGTATTCGACTGTTGTGCCGGTGTGAAAGGGTATGGGGTGATTGGCTGTGGATTCAGGTGGTGCTTGATGGCCTCATCGTTGGCAAGCCAGCTGCCACAAGGATCTGAGCCGCACCGCCAACCCTGTGGGAGCGGGTTTACCCGCGATGGCGGCAATGAATTCACCGACGTCATCGCGGGTGAACCCGCTCCCACAGGGGCCGCGTCGCTCTGACACCTGCTCATATCGCCCAGCCAAAGATCCGCCAATGCTGATTGGCAAAACGCACCCGCACCGGCAGCGAGTCGATCCGCCATTCGCTGGCCAGCGGTTCGTCGAAGCGTGCCGGAACCATCAACCCACGGGTCGGGCTGCTGAACGGCTTGCGCAGGTCGCTGGGCAGGGGGTTAGCGCTTTCGGCGGGGCTGATGACCCGGGCGCCGACCCATTGGCCATTGGGCAGGCGCACATCCAGCGCCGAGCCCGGGGTCGAGTGCTCGACATCCTTGGGATCCAGGTACACCCACAGTTGCGCCGGTCCTTCACGTTCCAGGCGCATCAGCAAGGTCCCCGGACCGACATTCTCGCCCGGCGCGGCAATCACTTCGGCGACCCGGCCCGCCTCGCTGGCGTGCACGTCCATGCGTGACAGCTGTTCCTTCAGCCACTGCCCCTCGCGCTCCTGCTGGCGCTGGTAATCCTGCGTCGCGCCCGCCGTCAGGCTGCGTTCGAAGGCCAGTAATTCCGACTCGCGACTGTCCAGGGCATTCTGCGCTTCAAGCAGTTCGCCGCGTGTCGCAGCCCCTTGCCGCAGCAGTCGCCCGACCTCGCTGACATGGCCTGCCGCGCGCTGTACCAGGCTGCGTAGCACCGCGCGATTCTGCTCATTGACGCTGGCACTGGCTGCGGGTGCCGCTCCCGCCTGCAACAAGCTCAGGCGCAGGCGCCATTCGGGATTGTCCAGGTCCACCAGGGGCATGCCGGCTTGCACATGATCCCCGGCCTGGACCCGCAGCGCGCGGATTTCGCCGGGCTGCATGGCGCGTACTTCCAGGGTCGGCAGACGCACCAGCGCCGGAGCCTCGATGCGCAACAGGGCGAGTCCGTAGCGCCCGACCAGCCACAGCGCAGGCAGCAGGATCAGAAAGAGGATCAGGTACCAGCGCACCTTGAACGCCAGGCGCTTGCCCGGCGCATATAGCACCTGCATGCCGTTGTCTTCGGTGGGGCGGTGTTCCTTGGCACTGCTGAATTTGATCTTCATCGGCTTCTCGGGTACTCGGTCCAGGATTGCCAGTCGATGCCGCTGATGCCGGCCGGCAACAGCGCCTGTTTCCAGTGGGTGGTCTGCTCCTGCAATTGCCGCTGGCCTGTGTCGGCCCAGCTGATGTCCCTGGGTTGGTCGGTTTCCACGCTCTGCGCCAGGCGCAGCTTCAAGCCCGGCCAGCGTTTGGCGATCTGCAGCGCGCGGCTGGCACTGCTGCTCGGGTTGCGCGTGTAGATCATCAGGCTGATCGGGCCGATATCCATCTTCTGCACTTCGCAGGGCACGCACGGGGTGCGCCGGGCTTCTTCGAGGAACCAGCGCGGATGGCTGGACAGGTGCAGCGGCCAGGGACTGGCGGCCTTGGCCGCGCGCAAGGTGGCGAGCCAGTCATGCAGGCGCTGGTCGGGTACCGGCCAACCCAGTTGCTCGACTTCCAGGTCCAGGTGCAGGCCATCGAAGGGCAGGGCGCGCAATTGCTCGATCAGAGCAAGCAACTGCCCGCGCTCCCGAGGCCTGATCCAGGCCGGATCGCCCAGCAGCAGGTTGACCTTGAAGCCCTGGGCATGAGCGCTGCGCAACAGTTCGTCGAGTGCCGGACGGGTGCTCGCCATATTGGCGACTTGCACGGCGTCCAGGCCAAGATTCAGCTCCTGCATGCCGGCCTGTTTCAGCGCCTGCAATTCGCCGTCACGTTTGCGCGGATCGAGCAGCGCCTGGCTGTGCCAGAGATAAACGCCCTGGCGCCAGTCTGTCGCGGCGACCTCTGCCGGTGCTTCGTCGACCGCCTGCCAGCGCAGGCGCTGATCGCCAAGCAGCGCGTCGAAGTCTGCGCTGTCGTCGCCGAACAGGCGCAGCGCCGCATCCTGCAACCAGGCGGCATGCCAGGCGGCGATCTGGGCGAAGCCGGCGTTGTAGCGATCCACCTCGGCCTGCATCAGGCGCAGGCTGGCCTCGCCGGCATCCAGGCCGGTGCGCTGGCGGCGTTCGGCAACGATGCGCTCCAGCGCGGTACGCCGCTCGCTGCGCCAGACGTACTCGTTGGCGTTGCGCCGTTGTTGCTCCAGCACCTTGCCCAGCTCGCGCAGCAGCGCGCCATGTTCCTGTTCCCGCGCCTGTATCGCCGCCTGGTAGCGTGCCTCGCCTTCGCGGTTGCGCGCGGTGCCGTAGTCGAGCAGGTCGACCGGCGCACTGAAGGTCACCCCGGCGCTCAGGCCGCTGCCGTTATCGCCGGCACCGCTGCGCTGTTCCACGGTCTGGGTGACGTTGAAGTAGGCATCGATAGCGCTGTACCAGGGCCGCTGGCGGTTCTGCTCGGCCAGGCTCAGCTCGGCGTCGCGGCGGGCCATGCGCGGGTTGCTGTCCAGTTGCGTGCGCCAGGCCTCCAGCGGCCGTGGCTGGCCGGCGAGGGGCATGGCCACTGGCGTGGAGCTGTCATCCAGGGTCAAGCCGAGGCTGCGCAGGCTGGTGCGGATATCGACGAGCAGGTCGTCCTGCAATTGGCAGCGGCGGGTCACGGCGGTCCATTCGCTGCGCATCAGTTCGGCATCCGACGGCAGGATCCACTGGCCGGCCAGGCGCGTGCGCAGTTGCTCTTCGGCGTTGCGCGCTGCGCCTTGCACGTCGCGGCACAGTTGCTGCTCCTGGCTGGCACGCCACCAGTCGGCGTAGCTGCTGCGGATCGCCAGGCGCTGACGGGCGCGCTGGTAGCCCTGCTGGATCTGGCCGACGCGCACATCACGCTCGCTGGCCCGCAGTGCTTCCATGCGCCGGGCCAGGCTGCCGAGCAGCGGATAGCGCACGCCGATGGCGGCGTTGCGGCCGTAGTAGTCGTCGCGCAGGTCCTCGGTGACCAGTTCGCGGTAATGGCCGACGTTGGCGCTGCCGAACATCTCCCAGCCGCTTTCGCTGTCGCGCTGGTCGCGGGCGGCATAGCGGGCTTCCAGGGCAGCATTGCTGGCCCCGTTGCCATCGCCGGCCTGGCGCAGGGCCTGATCGAGGGTCAAGGGAGCGGCCTGGGCCAAAAGCGGCGCGCACAAGGCCAGCGGCAGCAGCCGCAGTGCTGTTTTCGTCATGGGTTGGAAATGCCTTAGAACCGGTTGGCCCGCTTGAGAACCCACCACGGCGCCATGCTCGATTCCTCGTGCCCGCGCCGCAGGGTTTCATTGAGAATGGCGACTACGCTCCAGCAGCGCAGGGCGTACATCGCCAGGGGGTAGAAGGGCAGCACCCAGGCCAGGGCCAGGTCCTCCCGCGGGCGTTCGCTGACCAGCAGCAACTGCCCCAGGTACAGCAGGCCGCTCATGGCCAGGTACAGGGTGTAGATCAGCAGCGAATAGAACAGGAAGGCGGTCGGCGGCAGGATGAACAGCGCCACCAGGCTGTAGCCGAGGATGATGAACGGCAGCACCAGCTGAAAGAACAGCCCGCTGACCAGCAGCATCAGGAAGTTCGGCCAGCCCAGCAGACGTGGGGTGAAGGCATGGCGGTGCTTGCGCAGGTAGACGAAGAACAGGTCGCCGTCCCAGCGCAGTCGCTGGTCGAGAAAACCGCGCAGGGTTGCCGGGGCATCGGTATGGCCGATGGCGCGGGGCTCGAAGGGAATGCGCAGGCCGTAGCGGCGGAAATAGCTCTTGATGCGCAGGGTCAGGTCGAGGTCTTCGGCGGTGTGGGTGTCCCAGCCGCCGATCTGTTCGAGGAAGTCGCGGCGGAATGCACCAAAGGCACCGGACACGTTGTTCACCAGGTTCCACTCGGCCAGGCCGATCTTGCACATCTGGATCGACAGCAGGTACTCCAGCGCCTGGATCCGCGCGATCCACGACTGCCGCGCATTGCGCACCCGCAGGCTGCCGGCCACTGCGGGCACCTTGGGATCGCTGAAGTGGCGGACCATGCGCAGCACCATGTCGTTGTCGAAGGAGGTGTCGCCGTCGACGTTGATCAGGATCTCGCCGCTGCTGAAGGCCAGCCCGGCATTCAATGACGACACCCGGCCGCCGCGTTGCCATTTGGCAATGGGCCGCAGCACGCGGTTGCCGGGGAGCCGCTGGCTGGCCTTGAAGCGCCGCACCACCTCGGTGGTCTCGCGGTTGGCGCTGGCGCCGTCGACGATCGGGATGATCTCGATCAGCCCCGGGTAGGTCTGCTCCGCCAGGCTGCGCAGGGTCAGTTCGACGTCCTTGCCTTCGCTATAGCAGGTGATGATGCACGACACCCGCGGGTACCAGGCGTCATGGCGCGGCAGCGCGGTGTGCTGGCGCTTGAACCAGCGCAGGGTGCCAAGCAGTACCAGCAGGTTCAACGGCACCTCCAGCAGCAGGAAGTATGGAAACACCATCAGGAACAGCCGCCAGTGACCATCCGGCCCCTGGATCTCGCCAAGCCAGGCGTCGAGGTGAGCGAGCAGGGCATCCATCAGAGCGCTCCCGCCAGGCGCGCCATCAGCAGTTCGGCGTCTTCCTTGTCGACCAGATCGGCCGGGGCCACGCAGCCGCTGGTGGTGAGCACGATGTCCTGCAGGTCCTGACCGACGAACAGTTCGCTGATCAGATTGAGACGCTCGGTCACCCGTTCCAGGCCGACCTTGTCGGTGCACATCAGCAGCAGCCACAGCTGTTCTTCGCTGGTGCGGGTGCATCGGTCGGTATCGCGGATGGCTACCTGGATGCGTTCGATCAGGGTATCGAGCAGGGCATGGCCGCGTTGCGGGCCGAGGCGTTCGAGGGCACTGCCGAGGTTTTTGAAGCGCACGCCGAGCAGGGCGAAGGTCGGCGCGCTGTGCCGGGCGAGCAGCTCCAGTTGCCAGTCGAGCAGGGTCTTGAAGGCGTTCACCCCGACCAACGACAGGCCGCCGAAATACTGGTCGAAATCCCGCTCCAGGCCCTGGCGGGCGCTGATCAGGCCGGTCTCGGAGAGCTGCAGGTCATGGATCTGCCGCACCAGCAACTCGTCCGGCGCGTGCTGCTCGCCGCAGTCCAGGCAGCGCGCCTGGATATCGCCATCGACGAAGAACGCCGAGCAGTCCTGGCAGCGGTAGTTTTCCAGTGGCCGGTCGTAATCGGTGCCGATATGGCGCAGGCGGGTCAGGCAATTGGGGCAGACCAGCACGCCGTCCTTGAGGTACTCGGCCTGGGCTCCAACGTGTCCGCAAGTAAAGCAATGCAGGGATGGTTCGCGGACGATCTGTAGCGACGAGCACTCGACGCACACATCGACGTAATTCAAATGCCCGCTGCCGCAACGGCGGCACAGGCGGATACGGTCGACCAAGGCGACCGGAGCCAACAGATTGCGTTGCGCCAGGCTCTGTACCAGAGCGTGGCCGTTGAGCTGGTCGTCGCCCAATGCATCGATCAGTGGGTAGTGGTACAGCGCCGGGGATTCCGGTTTGCGCAGGGCCTTGAGTTGACCGGGTGCACGTAGCCACAGGAAGGCCAGCAACTGCGCTTCCGGGCCTTCCGGTGCGCGACCGCGATTGAACAGGGCCAGACGCTCGCGCCATTGGTGGAAGGCTGGTATCGGGTCGGCGGGTGGGACGCCGTCGCACAGGGCCTGGGTCAGCGGGTGGTCGCCGAGGCAGTAGATCAGGCTCAGGCTGTAGGCCGGGTGACGGCGCAGTTTCAGTGCTGATTCGGCGTTCTGTTCGGGGCTGCCGGTGAGGAGCAGCACATCGAAAGCTGGCTGCTCCAGCAGGTCGTCAACGGTGGTGAAACAGCGGGTGGAAGTTGCAAGGGAGAGGTGGCCGGGGCCTATCGCGGCAATGCGGATGGTCGTGACGGTCATCAGGCTTTTCCAGGATTCAGGTCTGTTTGGTCCGAGCCTGATACCGCGAAAAAGTTCTACAAATGTTTGGCCTGTACAAGTTTCATGTACAAATTTACGGGGTGTTCATGCCCAGGTCCAAAGGGGCGTCCTTGAGCCAGAAACGAGCACCATTCCGGCCGGATCTTGCGTGGAAAAGGTGGCCTGGAGGCAGTCGCAGCCAGCTCAGTCTTTCCAGTTTCGAATCCTCGGTGCGGAGATCGCCGTCGAGCAGCAAAAGCTCAAGTCCGCGCGGGTTTTCCACGGTGAATTGCGTGTTTTTCGCCAACGTTCGCAGCCAGACGCGCTCGTGGATGTTTTCGAATAGCAGCTCGTCGGTTTGGGTTGGTAATGGACGGGCGAGATGGACGGAATCCAGGGGATGAAACTGGCGCAGGCGGACGAAGATCATGCAGCCGTCGGTCGAGCCCGGTGCGTGCTTGCTGCCGGGTGGATTGCGTACATAGCTGCCTGTCGGGTACTGGCCGTGCTCGTCCTCGAACACTCCTTCCAGCACCACGAACTCCTCCCCGGCACCGTGCAGGTGCGGGCTGAAATGGCTGCCCGGCGCATAGCGCACCAGGGTCGTGGCGCGGGCCTGTTCGCCGCCGAGACGGTACAGCGGGCGGCGCTCCACGCCGGGGAGGGGGCTGGGTAGCCAGGGTAGGGTCGCGCCGTGCATCAGGGCGGGGAGGGTCAGGTCGGCGTTGAGGTGTTCGTCCAGCATGGGCGGTTCCTGGGGGAGGGGAGCCTGCATTATCGATGCGGGCCGGGAGGTGGGGCGAACGAGGAATTCTAGTGGGGTGAGAAACGGATGCTTTGCCGGTTGCCGGGATTGCGTCGTACCTCAGGCCCCTGTGGGAGCTGGCATCGCCAGCGATAGGGTCCGAAAGAACAACCGAATCAGCAAGATCGATGTCGAGGCTGATGGCCTCATCGCCGGCAATGCCGGCTCCCACAGAGTTGAGTGCCGGTCGCATGACCTGGGTCAGTCAAAAAAACATGTGCAGATACCCATGCAGCGATGGCGCCAGCCCTGACAACATCAAACCTCCGGTAGGACTGATGAGCCCGCAGGCGCCGCAACCTCCATGGTCATGATCTGATAGTCGGACGAACCAAAGCCGTTCTTCCGATAAGCCCGGATGGCCGCCGAATTGTCTTTGTGGACATACAGCCGCAGTTCCAGCGCCCGGGCCTTCCCGGCCTGTTCCTGAACTGCACCGATCAGCAGCTTGATCAGGCCCTTGCCGCGATGGCCGGGCTCGATATACATGCTCTGGATCCACCAGTAGTAGCCTGCGTTCCAGTCGCTCCACTCCTTGACCACGGAGACATTGCCGATCACCTCGCCGGCGCACTCCAGCACCCAGTAGGTGGCAAAGCTATTGTCCTCCAGCGCGGTCAGCACCCCCTCGCGGACATTGGCACCGATCTCCGAGCCCTCGGCATCCACGGCTTCGGCAATGGTGAACTGCACCAGCTTGTCCAGATCGCTGACGGTGGCGGGGCGGACGGAGTAAGTCATCTGGGGTTTCTCTTTTGGCAGGTTGAACGACGGGCCAGTTTACCCATGCCTGTCGCTGGCTGGCTGCCCGTCAGGGTGAAAAACACGGGGAGTGGGCCGCATCGGCGGCCCTTGCAGCGATCCGTTGCCTATCCGACAACCTCGACATCACCTGCTGCCAACAGGGTTGAATTGTAAGTTTCCATGCTCAGTTCACGAGGCCGGGCGAATCCAGATCCGCTGTTACCCCGTGATCCTTGATCGCCACGACCAGGCACGCCTGCCTGTTCCCTTCGATCACCCGCTTGCCTCCCAGATCTCCTTCCAGTTCCGTCAGTGCCCCCCAGAATGTCTTGCCAAACACCACGGGATGACCCTGCCGCCCTTCGAACTCCGGCAGCACAATCCGCTCTGTCTTCGCCAATCCCTTCAACCTCACCAACGTCCCCACCTCAACCCAAGGCATATCCCCCAGCATCACCGCCAGCGCTTGAACCCCTGTTCCCGATTCCGCAATCGCCCGAACACCTGCCGCCAGACTCGCTCCCATTCCGTCATCCGCCCGCTCGGCCCGCACCACCTTCACCTGGGCAACATCGACCCCCAGAGCCACAGGATCATCTTCCGGCCGCAACACCACCCATACCTCCTCGAACGCCTCCAGCACCCGCCCGAGGGTGGTCGCCAGCAGCATCTCTCCCGAGGGCAAGCGGGCGATGCGTTTGTCGCTGCCGAAGCGGCGTCCGCGGCCGGCGGCGAGGACCAGAGCGGCGCAGGGGGTGGTTGGTTGATTGAAGGACATGGGAATACCTGTGCAATGTCTGGGGGGTATTGAAGCAGTGCGGTCTAGCCGGTGCCATGGCCAGCTACCTATGCTGGCCGGGCTGACGCTATCGCTGGCAAGCCAGCTCCCACAGGGTCTGCGTTGCTCTTGACATGTTCAGACACAAATCCCCGCGCCAGCGGGAATACTTCTTGCTGCCACTCAACAAGCGTCAAAAAACAGTGCAGGAAGCACAAGCGGCCCAAACCTGAATGCCAGAGTGCCTTGCATTACACGTCCCCCAAGCCGACCACCACAGAGAACACCATGCTGACCATCCACGACCTCAACACCTTCACCAGCAACCCTGACATGACCCAGTGCATCGACCAGGTCTGGGCATTGATCGGCCAGCATTTCGAGCAGGCCCAGGCTTGCCTGCCCCCCGAGCACGCGATGCTGCGTCGCGAGTTGTCGTTCCATGACCATGTCCGCCTGCTGGGCTACCTGTCCGCATTGATCGCCGATCTGCCGGGCGATGTAGTGGAGATCGGCGTGTGGAAGGGCAAGTCGTTGATGCTGATGAACGAGGTGTGCAACCGCGAGCGACGGGTCATCGGCATCGATCCGTTCGCCTTGCCCAATCAGTTCGAGGAGTTCAGCCATTACCACGAGCTGCTGCTGCCCAACGCCACGGTGATCCGCAGTTTCTCCGAGGTGGCGGCCGAGCGCTTCTATGACCTCGCTCCCCAGGTCGCGCTGCTGCATATCGATGGCGGCCACGCCGCGCGCAATGTGGTGCTGGACTTCCTGCTGTATTCGCCGAGCGTGGTGCCGGGCGGTTTGATCGTGTTCGACGATTACGGCGACTTCGAACATTCGCCCGAGGTCGGGCCGACCGTGGATCTGTTGCGGGCGACCGGGTTCTTCAAGGGCTTCAATGTGCTGGGGCGGGTGCATGGGTTCGAGGCGAGCTATGTCATTCAGCGTGTGTGAGGGCTAGCGTCCGGCTGCCAGCAGGCCGCGCTCGCGCGCCTGCTTGGCCCTGACCACCGACATCTCCCCCGGCAACACCACCGCATTCTTCTCCGCCAGCACTTCTGCCATCACGCTCACTGCAATCTCCGCCGGGGTTTTGCTGCCGATATAGATGCCGATCGGCCCGTGCAGCCGCTGCAATGATTGCTCCGTTTCGCCGAAATGCTCGATCAAGCGCTCGCGCCGGTGCTGGCTGTTGCGTCGCGAGCCAATCGCGCCGATGTAGAACGCCGGGCTGTGCAGCGCCTCCAGCAGCGCCAGGTCATCGAGCTTGGGGTCATGGCTGAGGGCGATGATGCAGGTGCGCTGGTCCGGGGCGAAGGCGCGGACGATGTCGTCGGGCATGCCGACCAGCTTGTCGACGCCGTCCAGCTTCCAGGCGTCCATGTATTCCGGACGCGGGTCGCAGACGCTGACGCGGAAGCCGTTGAAACTGGCCATGGTGGCGAGGTACTCGGCAAGGGCGCCGGCGCCGATCAGGAGCATGCGGTAGTCGGGGCCGAGGGTGTTGAGCATGCGCTCGCCATCGAAGCTGAATTGCTCCGGGGCGAGGGTGGGCGTCAGCGATACCCGGCCACTGGCGAGGTCGAGGCTGCGGCGCATCAGGTGGCCGGCACCGAGTTGCTGGAGCAACTGGCCGAGGCTGTCGGCGCAGGGGGCGAATTCGAGGACGATTTCCAGGGTGCCGCCGCAGGGCAGGCCGAAGCGGTGGGCTTCGTCGGCATTGATGCCGTAGCGCACGACGCGCGGCAGGCCGTCGGGCAGGCCCGGGCCTTCATAGGCGCTGGTGTAGCGGTGGATCAGGTCGTCTTCGATGCAGCCGCCGGAGACACTGCCGATGACCCGGCCGTCAGCGCGCAAGGCCATCATCGAGCCGACCGGTCGCGGCGACGAGCCCCAGGTGCGCACCACCGTGGCCAGCAGGGTACGCTGGCCAGAGACGAGCCAGTCGTGGGCGGTGCGCAGGACCAGGAGGTCGATGCTTTCCATGGTGGGTGATCCTCTGTTTGGTGGTTGGGGGAGGCTGCTGGCCTGGCACCCACAGTGTTTTGTGATGCACACGGTCCTGTGGGAGCTGGCTTGCCAGCGATGAGGCCAGG
This sequence comes from Pseudomonas sp. FG98, assembly GCF_057808595.1. Taxonomy (NCBI): domain Bacteria; kingdom Pseudomonadati; phylum Pseudomonadota; class Gammaproteobacteria; order Pseudomonadales; family Pseudomonadaceae; genus Pseudomonas; species Pseudomonas sp. FG98. The sequence goes on from NZ_JBMDIJ010000014.1 coordinate 69,368, forward strand.
TCGAACAACCTCTTTGTTCCTGCTGGCCAAATCGCTGGCAAGCCAGCTCCCACAAAGGCTCAGCGCATGCGCAGGACTATCGGGCTGGTACTGGCCGGATCGGTCCGCTCACGCAACTGCGCGACATCCTTGACCTCGACCGCACCACCCCGATTACCCCACTCGGTCCTGATAAAGCTCAGCACCTCGGCAATCTCCCGATCCGACAGCTGCTCGCGAAACGCCGGCATGCGATAGGCATCCGGCACCCCGGCGGCCACCACCCGTTGCGCGCCATTGAGGGTGATGTTGATGCTCGATGCGTTCTCCTGGGCCATGGACGACGAGGCTCCGGCCAGCGGCGGCATCCATTCGCCCTGGCCGCGACCGTCGCTGCCGTGGCAGGAGGCGCAACGAGTGGCGTAGGTGTGCGCACCCGGTGCATCGGCGCGGGCCTGCTGGTATTGCCAGGGCGGACCGTCACGCTGCGGATCACCCGGCAGCGATTTGAGATAGCGGGCAATCGCCGCCAGGTCGTCGTCGCTCATGAACTGCGTGGAGTTGTTGAACGCCTCGGTCATCGAGCCGAACACCACCGCGTGCTGGTTGCGCCCGGTCTTGAGGAAGCGGGCGATGTCCGCTTCGTTCCAGCGCCCCAGGCCGGTGTTCGGGTCGTTGCGCAGGCTCGGGGCGTACCAGCCGTCCAGCAGGGCACCGGAGAGGAACGCGGGCTTGCTGCCATCCAGGGCCTTTTCGTTGAAGGCCAGGCCGCGCGGGGTGTGGCAGCTGCCGCAGTGGCCGGGACCTTCGACGATATAGGCGCCGCGATTCCACAGGGCATCCTTGTCGGGGTGATCGGCACGCGGGCTTGAGACACTGAACAGCCCGTTCCACAGTGCGATCGGCCAGCGTAGGTTCAGCGGCCAGGGAATCTCGCCGGGCTTGTTCGGCTCGGCCACCGGCGTCACGCCCTTGCTGAAGAAGGCGTACAGCGCGCGGATATCCTCGTCGCTGAGCTTGGCGTAGGAGGGGTAGGGCATCGCCGGGTAAAGACGCCCGCCATCCGGGCGCACGCCATGGCGCACGGCGCGGTCGAAGTCGGCCAGGCTGTAGGCGCCGATGCCGTGCTCGCGGTCCGGGGTGATGTTGGTGGCGTGGATCGCCCCCAGCGGCGTGTCCATCTTCAGCCCGCCTGCGAAGGGCTTGCCTTCCGGCAGGCTGTGGCACGCCACGCAGTCGGCGAGGCGGGCGACGTATTCGCCACGTTGCACCAGCTGCGCGTCGGTCTCGATCGCCTGCGCGGCAAAGGGCGAGGCCGGCGTGCGGGTGACGTACCAGGCAAGCACGGCGGCGCACAGCAAGACCAACAGGCCAAGTCGTTTTGCAGTCATCGGCCGCCCCTTAGCTGAAGGTGTAGCGCGACAGCGGCATGCTGCGGATGCGCTGGCCGGTGAGATGCGCCACGGCATTGGCCACCGCCGGCGCTGTGGCCGGCAGCGGCGGCTCGCCGATACCGCCCATCTTGGCGCCGCTTTCGATGATCTTCACATGCACCCTGGCCATGCTTGCCGCCGGCAGGATCGGATAGAGGTCGTAGTTGCGCGCCCGCGGCTTGCCGTCGATGAACACGGCTTCTTCCACCAGTGCCTGTGACAGCCCCAGGGCCACCGCGCCATTGACCTGGGCGTCGATGATCGCCGGGTTGACGATGCTGCCGGGGTCGATGGCCTGCCAGATATCGTGGACCTTGACCTTGCCGTTTTCGATGGAGACTTCGGCGATCACCGCTGCCTCCGAGCCGAACGGCGAGGCCATGGCCACGCCGCGGGCGCGACGGGTGCCGTCTTCGGCGATGTACGGCCCGCGCTTCCAGCCACCGGACAGATCCCCCACGGCCTTGAGCAGGGTGGTCAGGCGCGGGTTGTCGCGCAGCAGTTTCAGGCGCAGTTCGAAGGGGTCGTGCTTGCCCTGGTCGGCCAGTTCGTCGAGGAAGGCTTCGTAGAAGAAGTCGTTCAGCGAGTTGCCCACCGAGCGCCAGTAGCCGAGCATCATCGGGCCTTTCACGTAGTTCTGCGCAATGCGCCGGTTGGCGATGGCGTAGGCCTTGCCCGCCAAGCCTTCGATGGCGGTGGGGTCGACTTTCTCGGCTTGCTTGCCGGCCAGCGCTTCGCTCGGGCCTTCGGTGGCGCTGACCGCTTCCAGCGCGACGGGCAGGCCGTCCTTGTCCAGGGCGGCACGGAACTTGACCACGGCCATGGGCCTCAGCACATCGCGGACGAACTCTTCCTCACGGCTCCAGATCAGCTTGACCGGCCGCCCGACCGCCTTGGCCAGCTCGATGGCCTGGGGGTAGGGGTTGGCGCTGTCATAGAGAAAATGCCGGCCGAAGAAGCCGCCGAGCAGCGGCGAGTGCAGGGTGATCCTTTGCGGATCGAGGCCGGTGCGCTTGGCGATATCGGCGCGGAACATGTCCGGCGCCTGGTTCGGCAGCCACACCTCGAGGCTGCCATCGGCGTTGAAGCGAGCGGTGGCCGACGGCGGCTCGAGCTGGGCGTGGTTGAGGTACTGGTTGTGGTAGGTGGCTTCGACCTTGGTGGTGGCGTTGTTCCAGGCACTGGCGAAGTCGCCTTCTTTCTCGGCCTCGCGACCCGGACCGGTTTCGCCGGCCAGGCGCTCGCGGTGGGCATCGCTGGAGAAGTCCGCCGGCATGGCGCGCACTTTCGAGTCGGAACCGGCCTCCAGCCAGTCCACCTGCAGCGCTTCGGCAGCGCGTTTGGCGTGCCACCAGCGCTCGGCGACCACCGCCATGGCGCCCGGCAGGCGATGCACCGAATGCACGCCCTTCATGGCCTTGACCTGGTCTTCATTGCGCACGCTGCCCACGGTCATGCCCAGGCGCGGCGCGTGCTGCACGGCGGCGTGGAGCATGCCGTCGACCTTGATGTCGATGCTGTAGATGGCCTTGCCGGTGGACTTGTCGTAGGCATCGACCCGTTGCACCGGCTTGCCGATCCAGCGGAACTGGCTGGGGTCGCGCAGCTGCACGCGCTCTGCATCCGGCACCGGCAGGTCCATGGCCCGCTCGGCCAGTTCGCCATAGCCGATGCTGCGACCGGAAGAGGCGTGGATCACCTTGCCGGGCTCGGTGGTCAGTTCGCCGACCGGTACTTGCAGGCGCTCGCTGGCGGCCTGCAGCAACATGGCCCGGGCCAGGGCGCCGAGCTTGCGCATGGTCGGGTAGCTGGTGCGCACCGACATGCTGCCGCCTGTGATGCGCATGCCGTTGTCCATCACCACGAAGGGCGGGCCAGCCGGTGCGGCTTCGACCAGGAAGCTGGCCGGATCGACATCCAGTTCCTCGCCGACGATCTGCGCCATGGCGGTGAAGATGCCCTGGCCGCCTTCCATGAACGAGCAGAGCAGGCGCACCCGGCCGTCGGGGCGGATCTCCAGCAGGGCCGGGACCTGGATGGTCGGTGTTGCAGCGCCGTTGGCGGCTTCCACGCGGCTGATGCCCAGGGGCAGGCCGCAGCCGAGGACCAGGGCGCCGACGGCGGCCCCGGCACTGGCCAGCAAAAAGCGCCGGCGCGACAGGTTGACCGGTGCGCCGAGGGGCAGGTTTTCGCTGTTCATCAGGCGGCCCCCCCGTTGTTGGCAACGTCGTGGACCGCGGTGCGGATGGCGTTGTAGGTGCCGCAGCGGCACAGATTGACCATGGCCGCCTCGATCTCGCCGTCGTTGGGGCGCGGGTTGTGCTTGAGCAGGGCGGTGGCGGCCATGACCTGGCCGGACTGGCAGTAGCCGCATTGGGCCACCTGGTGCTTGACCCAGGCGTCGACCATGCGCTTGCCGACCTCATCGGCCTCGACCGCCTCGATGGTGGTGATCTCGCGTCCGGCCACTGCCGCTACCGGGGTGACGCACGAGCGCAGCACATTGCCGTCCACCAGCACCGAACAGGCGCCGCACTGGGCCAGGCCGCAGCCGTACTTGGTCCCGGTCAGGCCGAGATCGTCGCGCAGCACCCAGAGCAGGGGCGTGTCCGCGTCGGCGTCGACCTGGTAGGTCTGTTGGTTGATTCGCAGGTCCATGAGGGGTCACCAGTCTTCGGTCGGTTGTCTGATCGGGCTTTTTCTAGGCAGCAGTGCGCGGCGTGGCGCGCGAACCCGTCGGGAAACGCTAGCACAGGGACTGGAGGCGGATGGGTGGTCTGGATTGCTAGGTGCTAGTGGTGGGATTGATAAATCGGTTCAGGTGCAGGCTTTTGTTGTGATGCTGTTGGCCCGATCGCTGGTCTGTCAGCTAAAAGCAGAACGCGAACGCTGTGGGAGCGGGTTCACCCGCGATTGCGGTGCTGAGCCCGCCGACGTCATCGCGGGTAAACCCGCTCCCACAGGGTCGACTCAAGGCCTGGGTTCACTCGAATCTCAGCTCATCGATCACCAGCTGCATCGCCCGCGACACCTCGCGCTGGCTGGAGTAGTACAGGTGGAACCCTGGAAATTCGCGCCACCAGTCCTCCAGCACCGCCACCAGCCGGCCGCTGTCGAGGTGCGGCCGGGCCATGTCTTCCGGCACGTAGGCCAGCCCGTGTCCGTCGAGGACGGCAGTCATGATCTGGTAGATGCCGTTGAACACCAGGCGTCCGTTGACCCGCACGTTCAACTCCCGTTCGCCGCACTTCAGCTCCCAGGCATACAGGTTGCCCAGGGTCGGCAGGCGCAGGTTGATGCAGTCGTGGTTGACCAGCTCTTCCGGCGCCAGCGGCACCCCATGCGCCGCCAGGTACTGCGGGGTGGCGACGATCGCCAGGCGCATGTCCGGGCCGATGCGCACCGCCTGGATATCCTTGGCCAGGCCGTCGCCCAGGCGCACGCCGAAGTCGTAGCGGCCCTGGACGATATCGGTGAAGGCGTAGTCCGAGTGCATCTCCACCTGCAAGCGCGGATAGCGTTGCAGCAAGGGCGCCAGCCTGGGCCAGAGCAGGCTGTCGATGGCGTGGTCGCTGGCGGTAAAGCGCAGGGTGCCGCCAGGGCTGTCGCCCAGTTCGATCACCGCCTCCAGCTCGCTTTCGATCGCCGCCAGGCGCGGGCCCACCGCCTCCAGCAGGCGTTCGCCGGCTTCGGTCAGGGACACGCTGCGGGTGCTGCGGGTGAGCAGACGGATCTCCAGGCGCTTTTCCATTTCGCGGATGGTGTAGCTGAGCATCGACTGCGACATGCCCAGTTGCGCCGCCGCGCGGGTGAAGTTGCGTTCGCGGGCTACCGCCTGCAGGGCGAGCAGTTCGCCGTAGGGTTCGCGGGCCATCAGTCCTGCTCCAGGCGCAGCGCGGCGATCAGCAGGTTCATCGCGCCCGACGGCTGGCGCCGACTCGGGTAGTACAGGTGCAGGCCCGGCCAGACCGGGCAGTAGTCCTGCAGCAGGCGCACCAGGTGGCCGGAGCGCAGCCAGGGATCGGCCAGTTCCTCTGGCACATAGGCCAGGCCCAGCCCGGCGATCGCCGCGTCCAGGCAGTCGAGGATGCTGTTGAAGGTCAGTTGTCCGTCCACGCGCACGTGCAGTGGGCGACCGTCACGGGCGAATTCCCAGGGCCAGAGGTTGCCGTGGGTGGTGAAGCGGATATTGATGCAGTTGTGCTGCGCCAGGTCTTCCGGGCGGTCGAGCTGAGGGTAGCGGGCAAGGTAGGCGCGGGTGGCGACCAGGGCAAAACCCGCGTCCGCGCCGATGCGGACCGCGATCATGTCCTGGGCCAGGGCTTCGCCGAGGCGCACGCCGGCGTCGAAGCGCTCGGCGACGATGTCCACCAGGCCGTTGTTGGAGGAAATCTCGACGTTGATCCCGGGGTACTGCGGAAGGAAGCGCTTGAGCTTGCCCATCAGCACCGACTGTACGGCGTGGTTCGAGGCGGTGATGCGAATCGTCCCGGTGGGGCTGTCGCGCAGGTCGTTGAGTGCTTCCAGCTCGGCGTCGATCTGCGCCATCTGCGGAGCGACGCTGCGCAGCAGGCGCTCGCCGGCATCGGTCGGCACCACTCCCCGCGAGTTGCGCGACAGCAGGCGTACGCCCAGGCGCGCTTCGAGGTTGCGGATGGCATGGCTGACGGCGGTCTGCGACAGGCCCAGGCGCGCGGCGGCCTTGGTGAAGCTGCGTTCCTCGGCAACGGCGAAGAACAGCGGCAGGCCGGCGAAGGCGTCGCGCAGATGGCGGTGTTCCATCAGCGGCCGCGACGCCGGGAAACCACGGCTTCGATGTTCTTGCGGCCGATCAGCTTCGGTTGCTCGGGTTCGCCCAGCCACTTGTACATCACCAGGCAATCGACCAGGCCCAGGCGGCCGTGGCGGTAGGCCTTGGGCAGGCGGCCGACGGTGTCGAAACCGAGTTTGGTCCAGAGCGCGACGGCGACTTCGTTGGTGGCCACCACCGAGTTGAATTGCAGTGCCAGGAAGCCGGACGCGCGGGCCAGTTGCTGGGAGTGTTCGCACATCTGCCGGGCGATACCACGGCCGCGGGCGGCTTCGCTGACCATGTAGCCGCAATTGCCGACATGGCTGCCGGGGCCGGCGGCGTTGGCCTTGAGGAAGTAGGCGCCGAGCAGTTCGCCGTCGTCTTCGGCGACCAGGGTGTGCAGCGGTACGTCGAGCCACAGCTGGCGTGCCTGTTCCTGAGTCATGGCCGGGTCGTAGGCGTAGGTTTCCCGGGCCGCGATGATGGCCTGGAAAGTGGGCCAGAAACGGTCGAAATCGGCGGCGGTCATCGGGCGGATCTGCAGCATGCGGAGGGCCTTGGGTCGGGGAGGGCAGCGGGGCATTCTAGGGGATTTGCATTGCCTGTGCCGGACTCATCGCTGCATGGATATCTACACATTTTTTCAGACTGATCTGTCGAAGCGGGTGGCCTCATCGCCGGCAACGCCGGCTCCCACAGGTTCCGTGTCAGCCGCATGGTCCAGCCCCGACACAAAAACCTGTGGGAGCTGGCGTTGCCAGCGATGGGCCGTCGTGACTTACTCGGTCGCTTTGCCCACCGCATCCAGCGCCCGCGCCGAGTACACCAGCGCCGCTCCGGCATTCATCGCCACCGCCACGCCCAGCGCCTCGGCGATCTCCTCGCGGGTGGCGCCATGCTTCACCGCCTGTTGCGAATGCACGGCGATGCAACCATCGCAACGGGTGGTGACGGCCACGGCCAGGGAGATCAGCTCGCGGGTCTTGGCATCCAGGTGATTGGTCTTGGCCCCGGCCGCGCTGGCGGTCGCATAGCCGGCCACGGTATCCGGAGAGAGCTGCTTGAGGTCGCCGATGCCCGCCATCAACTGCTTACGGTAACCATCCCAGTCCATCATGCTCATCGTGTTTCACCTTGTTGGTTTGGATCGATCGAACAGAGAAGCTAGCCGCTGGAAGGGTACCTTGCCAATGGTCGTTGGGCCTGAGCGGGTAATGCTTTAGAACCAGTCGCCCGCCAGCACATTCAGCAGCGCCATCAGGATCGTGCTGCACAGCACCACGGCGATCGCCAGGCGCTGCACCCAGCGCCTGTGGCTGCCGTTGTCGCCGGCCAGTTGCAGGGCCATTTCGATCTTGCCCGGCGAGGCGAGAATGGAGATCGCCGCCGCGACATTGTGGGTGGCCATGAACAGCAGCAGGTTGGCCCCGAGGGACTTGCCGATCTCCGCCTGGGTGGCGGCGAACATGGCGTTGGAGCCGCTGCTCGAACCGGTGACGAAACCGCCCAGGGCGCCCACGAACGGCGCGATCGCCAGGTAGCCCGGGCCCATTTCCGCCAATAGCCGGGCCAGGTACGCCGCCGTGCCGCTGACGGCCATGAGGATGCCCATGACGATGAACAGCCCGGTCACCGGCGCCACCTGCATCCACGATTTCCACGCCCGTGCCAGTGGCTCGGCAGGCGGACGCCCGGCGCAGAACCACAGGGCGGCGAAAAACAGCCACAAGGCCGGGGAGGCGAGGTAGTGCCATTGCTCGGGTAGATCGAGAATGCGGACCAGACTGCCCGTCACCAGTACGCCGCCGAGCAGCAGGCCATAGGCCCTCAAGGCCCGCTGACCGATGGGCAGCAGCGGCTCTCTGGCGGTGCGGGCACCGCGCAGCAGGTGCAGGCAGATGATCGCCACGCTGCCCAGGGCACCGGCCGGGGCGGTGCCGAAGACCCGGTTCGCCAGACTCACCGCAATCGTCAGCAGCAACGCCGACGCGAGGGCCAGCAACAGCGCCTGCGGCCGTTCTCCCGGTGTACTGACCAACCAGGCAGCCAGCGCGCCATTGATGGCGAAAGGCAGGAAGCTCAGGGTCGCGGAGGCGATGCCCAGCTCATCGAAGCCCAATCCGGCAAGACTCGCGGCGATCATCGTGCCGGGCCCCATCGAGCCCCACGGCACGGCGCACAGCCCGAGCAGGCCGACCAGCGCTGCCAGGCGCGGGGCCAGGCCCATGAACACCAGCAGCGGAATGCCGATGGTCACGCCAATGCCGAAGCCGGTTACCGATTCGGCAAAAGGTGTAATGCCATGTACCACGAGCAGTACGGCAGCCACGCCTGTACCGGCACGCCCCTTGATCCAGTTGGCCAGGGCCGCCTGGGCGCCGGCGTGGCGCAGCACTTCCGACATCAGCAGGCCGCCGCCGACGATCAGTAGCACCTCCAGCACCAGTGGCAACCACTTCAAGGAGGCCACGCCGATTTCCGCTGTGCCCAGCGGAAAGGCAATAATGGCCGCCATCACGGCGGCCAGCACGCCAAGCAGCGCCGCGTGCAGTGAACGGATACCCAGGCCGAGGGCCAGGATCGAGGCAAGCACCGGGGATGCTGCAAGCAGGGCATTCATGGCTACAGTACTCATATTTGCTTTTGCGCAATTATATTTGCGGATAAGCAATTGGCAAGCACGAAAGGATCGGGATGAAAGACACAGACGAACGCACGGAACAGGACCTGTTCGGCCTGGCGGTACGCCAGCGCCGTCTGCAACTGGGGGTGACCCTGGATCAACTGGCGGAAAACAGCGGGGTATCGGCGGCGGCCCTGTCACGCCTGGAGCGCGGCATGCTCAGCCCGAGCCTGCGCAATGCCCTGGCGATTGCCCGGGGCCTGGGTTGCGAGTTGTCGGAACTGATCGAGCAGGCGCCTACCGAAGTCACCCGGGCCGGGGACAACCTGCGGTTCGTCGACGAAGAGACCGGCATCGTGCGCCTGGCCCTGGCGCGGCCGGGGCCGGATCTGGAGCTGCTGTCCTACAGCGTGCCGCCGGGAGCGTCATCGGCCAGGTTTTCGGCGCACAAGAGCGGCTCGCGGGAGATCTTCCACATCATCAGCGGCACGCTGGAGGTGCATGCCGGGGATCAGGTGGTGGTGTTGAACGAAGGGGATACCGCGACCGTGCGTGGCGACTGCGAGCACTGGTTCAGGAATGTGGGGGAGGGGGATGTGCGGATCTTGCTGACGATTTTCAAGTAGGCGGGATTTGTGCCGGGGCTGATGGCCTCATCGCCGGCAACGCCGGCTCCCACAGGGTTTCGGGCCAGCCACATAATCCAGGCCTGACACAGAAACCTGTGGGAGCTGGCTTGCCAGCGATAGCTCAGATATAGATGAACACCAAGGCAATCGCCGCCACCACCGCCCATTTCTCGGCGTAGTAACGCGCGCGGTTGCGCTTCTTCAGCGCCTTGCCGCGCTCGCGGATCTTGTAGATGCGGGTGAACAGCCGGTTGATCCCGCCGGTCTTGTCCCCGGCATCGTTCGGTGCGGCGGCCGCAGCCATGACATTGGCACTGAACCAGCGGTTGAACGCCGTCGCCCAGCGGTACTTCAGCGGCCGCTCGACGTCGCAGAACAGGATCACCCGGTTGTGTTCGGTCTGGTTGGCGGCGTAGTGGATGTAGGTTTCGTCGAACATCACCGCCTCGCCGTCACGCCAGTGGTAGTTCTCGCCATCGACGCAGATGTAGCAGGCTTCGTCGTTCGGCGTGTCCAGACCCAGGTGATAGCGGTAGGAACCGGCATAGGGGTCGCGGTGGCGCACCAGCTTCGAACCCGGTGGCAGGGTGGCGAACATCGCCGCCTTGACCGTGCCGATGCCTTGCAGCAGTTCGGTGGTGCGCGGGCACAGCTTCATCGCCGAAGGGTGACTTTCGCCGTACCACTTCAGGTAAAAGCGCTTCCAGCCACTCTTGAAGAACGAGTTGAAACCGACGTCGTCGTAGTTCTGCGAGCTCTTGATCTCGCCGCCATGCAGCAGTTGCAGGGCTTCTGCGCGGATCTCCTGCCAGTTGTCCTGCAGCGGCTTGAGCTCGGGGAAGGACTCGGTGGGCAGGTACGGCTTGGCCGGCAGTTTCGAGAACAGGTAAAGGAAGGCGTTGACCGGGGCCAGGAAGCTGGAGTGGTCACCCAACTGGCGGGTGAGCTTGTGCCGCACGCGGCCGCGCAGGTGCACGTAGGCGATGGAGACGACGAACAGCAGGACGATGAAGATTTTCATGGGCGGGTACTTGTCGATGTGGCGATGCGCCATGGCATAAGCCCGCCAGCATAATCAATTGGCCCGTGGGTTTGTACAAAATGTTGCGGGGGTGGGGGGAGACCTTGGTGCAATGGCCCACCCCGCTGGGGGCGCGGGGTGAGCCGTTTCAGCAGGGCTTACTGGGTGATGGTGATGAAGGGGTCCCAACTGAACGGGTTCTGGTTGAGGTTCTTGCCGGTCGAGTCGAGCAGGTAGAACTCGATCTGGTAGTTGAGCTTGCCGGGGATCGCGGCGTTGGCCTGCCAGTAGCTGACGGTGACTTCGGTGTAACCGAACTGGGTATTGCCTTGTTCCTTCATGTACGGCACGAGCATTTCAGACGGCGTCACCAGTTCGATGTTGGACAGCTTGCCGGTTTCGTTCTGGGCCGGGTTGCCCTGGTAGACGCTGCTGATCACTGCGGAGATATCGGCGTTGCGCGACAGGGTGGTGGCGCGCCAGCGGATGATGTCGTTCTTCTTGACGTCGATCCACAGCTCGTTGCCGCCGTCCTGGTAGGCCGGGCCCTGGCCTGCGGCGTTCGGGTCCACCTGACTGCGCTGGGCCAGAAGGAACACCGCGTTGCTTGTATTACCGGTTTTCAGCAGGTAATCGGCGTCGACGACCAGCAGCACGTCGATGGTATTGGTTGTTCCGGACATGCATCACGCTCCATGAGTGTTGGGTTGACAAGGCGACCTCACCCCGATGGGTGCATCCCGGCCCCCGGTCCTTGGGTGCGGTCGCGGTCTCAAGCATGGTTGATGGCCATATGCTGTCAATTTTCCCGAGGTGACGGGCGCCTGACGGTGGTGTCGTGCTGCTCGTGCATCTTGTTGAATTGTCTGACGATGGGCTGAACTCTCCCGTCAGGACAGGCTGTTATCCGACAGTATCCCTGGCTGAAGGCTCACGACATCCGACGGCAACTCCCTGGGGTTTTTGCTGTCGTAGGCCGGCTCGCGGCAACTGCCTACAGCAATTGTTCTATCGTTCTGAGGACCGTCGGACCGGACAAGGACCCAATGACTTTCAAGCACATCGACCTGCGCAAGATCATCCTGCTGTTTGCCCTGGTCACTGCCGGGGTGACCCTGGCCAACAGCTTCTATGCGGCGCGTCAGGTGCAGCACCAGGTCCTGGTGGACAATGCCCTGGAAGCCAACCGCGCCTACGCCGCCAAGGTGGCGTCGAGCATCGAGGCGTTTCTGCTTTCCGCCCAGCAGCAACTGGCCTACAGCGTCGGCCAGATGAGTCGTGATTTCGGTGATCCGCGCCTGCTGCATGCCGAGGCGAAACGCATCCAGGAGCAGGACCAGGGCTTCAACGCCATCACCGTCGTCGACGCCACCGGCCATGTGCTCGCCGCCTGGCCGCCGTCGTTGCTGCATGACGGCCAGGCCCTGACCTCCAGTGGCGCCGAGCACGCGCTCAACAGCCGAGTGCCGTTGATCAGCGATGCCTACACCTCCAGCACCGGCAACCTGGTGGTATTCATCTCCCACCCGCTGTTCGACGAGAACAAGCGCTACCTCGGCTTTGTCGGCGGCGCCGTGTACCTGCGGGAAAAGGGCATCCTGCACACCCTGATCAGCAACCATTTCTACCGCGACGGCACCCTCAGCTACGTCGTCGACAACAACCGGCGCCTGCTCTATCACCCGCAGTTCGACCGGGTCGGCAGCGTGGTGGGAGAGAACCGTGTGGTGGATCAACTGCTGGCCGGGGAGAGCGGTGCCATGCCGGTCACCAATACCCAGGGCGTGGACATGCTCGCCGGTTTCGCCAGCATTCCCCTGACCCACTGGGGCGTGGTTTCGCAAAAGCCCTACCGCGACACCGTGGCCCCCCTGGACCGGCTGATGTGGCAGATGCTCTGGGGCACCGCGCCGGTAGGCGTACTCGGCCTGATCGGGATCTGGTGGATGACCCTGCTGATCACCCGGCCGCTGCGCCAACTGGCGGACAACGCCAACGCGATGAACGCCAGCAGCTCGCCGCAGCGTATCCGCGATGTCCGCGCCTGGTACTTCGAGGCCGACCACATCAAGCGCGCGCTGCTGCGCGGGATCGATGTCATGCAGGAACGCATGGGCCGCCTCAATCTGCAGGCGCAGACCGACCCGCTGACCGGGCTGTTCAACCGCCGGGCGCTGGGCGAAGCGCTGGAGGTCATGGACGGGCGCCAGCAGGGCTTCGCGGTGATTGCCCTGGATGTCGACCACTTCAAGGCGATCAACGACGGCCATGGGCACGATGTTGGCGATGAAGTGCTGGCCCGCTTGGCCGGTGTCCTGCGCGAATGTTCGCGGCAGGGCGACCTGGCGTTTCGCTTGGGTGGCGAGGAGTTTCTCCTGCTGTTGCCGGACACCGCGCTCGGTGTGGCGGGGGAGATCGCCGAGCGCTTGCGCCGGCAGGTGGAAATGACCCGGATCGAGCCGGTGGGACGGGTCACCGTGTCCCTGGGCGTGGCCTGCCGAACTCCCGGCGCCGAGGGCGGCGACGTGCTGAAACGCGCGGATGAACTGATGTATATGGCCAAGCAAGGCGGGCGCAATCGCGTGACCACGGATGTGACGGGCTGAGACAGACGCTCTGTTCCGGGGCTTGCGCCGCTACCTGATATTTCTGTCAGTAGCGGGAAATCCAGCGACTGATTAGCTTCATCGAATCCGTGGCCGCCAAGGCTGCGCAACGCGATGGAGACCCTGCCCATGGCCCGGCGCAAGGCAGCACCGTTCAGTGATTCCCTGACCCGTATCGCCAACCGTCCGGAGCAGGCCGAGCAGTTGTTGCAGGCCGGCTTCGGCTCTGCGCTCGCCATCGCCCGCGGCAGCGTGGACAGCCTGATGAAGCTGGCGCCCGGCCTGTCCGGTGACGAGGCCCGGCGCCTGCACCAGCGCGCCAGCGCCCTCGCGGTACTGGCTGCACGGCACTACCGCGAGCAACGCCTGACTGCCAGCGCCGCTACCCGCCAACCCTGGCAGACCGGCCTGCGTGCGCTGGTCGATGGGCCGACCTTCGAAAACCAGTTCAGCCCCAGCTGGGAAGAAAACTGTCCGCCCGGTTCGATCGAGGCCACCACCTCGCCGGCGGCCTACCTGACCGCATTGTTCCAGTGGGCGACCCAGGTGATCGAGCCCATGGCCAACACCGAGGAGGATCAGCCGATCCTGCTCGCCGAACGGCGCCCCGACCTGGCGGCGCTGGTTCTCGACAACCACAGCCTGGAGCGGGTCGAACCGACCATCGGCATCGTTAACGAGATCCTCGAGAACGCGGCGCGCAAGCATCTTGACGACCATAACCTCAAGGATCGCAGCGTCGACGACGCGCTGCTGGAGACGCGCTATCCGCTGGGCCTGCCGTTCGAACGCTACATATCGCAGATCAACCGCATCCTTCAGGAAAACAGCTACGGCCTGGGCGATCTGGTGCGCCAGCTTGATCCCGAGTTCCCCTACTTCTGCCGTGGCGGCCTGCATTCGTTGCGCTCCGACGACGCTTTGCAACTGGACACGGCGCTGGGGCCGGAGCAGCGCGCCTTGCTCCTTGAGGCTGCGTACTTTCCCCGTGGCGCACGACGGGTGAGCGCTCGCTCGGTACAGACCCGGATCAGCCCGCGCACGGGGCTGCGCGAGTCGTTGCATGCCTTGCAGGCCAGCTTCTTCATGCGCCATTACGGTGTGGAGAAGGCCGAAGACCTGTTGCCGCTGAGTGCTTTCTGCTTGCGCACCGGCCTCAACCAGGATGGCATCGAGTCGCTGCTGTCGATCCAGCTCCATGCCCCGGTGGCCTCACCGAATGTGCCCGGCCTGGAAGCGCCGAGCCCGGCCCGGTTCGGCTCGGTGTATATCAACGCCGGGAGCGAGCCGACGCTTGGCGTGACCAGCAGTACTGGCGAGCACAGCTTGAGCGACTGGAGCAACGATCACTTCGATCGCATGCAGCGCATGATTCGCTTGTCACACTGGCTGGAGCTGCCGTTTGGCGAAGCCGACCAGTTGCTCGATGCGGCCCTGCAAGCGGAATACGGCAGTGGCGTGCGTGACCGGGAAATCAGCGAGAACACCTTGCGCGCCCTGGGCCTGTTCCGGCGCCTGCGCCGCGATTTCAAGGTCAGTGCCGAGGACTTTGCCGCGCTGCTGCAAGGGATTGCCTTGTATGCCCGGGGCAGCGAGATTCCCCAGTTCGACCGGGTGTTCAACGACCCGGCGCTGTTCAGCGAGCCGCTGGTGCTGGACGGCAGCCCGTTCAATATCGTGCCGAGCAACCAGACCGAGTACCACAAGGTCCAGCATCTGTGCACGGCGCTGGGCATCGACTACGAGACCTATCTGTACCTGGCCCGTTGCATCGCCCAGGCCCGGGGCGAAGAACGGATGCGGGAAAATCGCCAGGACGAAACCCTGTACTGGTCGCATGCCGTGGTATCCGCCTTCTACCGGCTGGCCCGGCTGCCGGCGTGGCTGGGCCTGAGCAGCATCGAGGCATTGGCCTTGCTGCAACTGCTCGGCGAGCGTGGCCACCAGTATGTCTCGCGGCTGGTACGCACCCGGCTGGCGATCCATCAGCACAGCGACCTGAGCGATACCCTCAGCGTGATCCAGTCGCTGGCCGATGCCGTGCAATGGTGCCGTGAGCACGAGCTGAGCGTGAGCTGGCTGTACCAGCACCTGATGCCGCTGGCGCCGGTGGCTGCGGCCAGCGACCGCGAGCTGGACCTGCTGCGCCAGATCAACGGGCGCATGCTCCCGGCGATCCTCGACGAGGCAGTGTTCCGCGAGGCCGGTATTCCCATGCAGTCCGGTGTCGACATCCCCACGCCCATCGACTGGTTGCAGCAGTTGCAGGCCTTCGTCTCGGCACAGGGGCTGATCCTCGAGCTGGAGGGTTATCCGAGCAACGACGACTACGAAGCGGCGCTGAAGCAGCGTCTGCAAGCGATAGTCAATGACCTTGAGCTGCCTGACGGCCCGCATGTGCTGGTGCGGGTGTTCCAGCTGGTGATGGACGCTCGTTCGGCGCAGCAGAGCCTGGTCTGGGAGTCGTTGGCCAGTACCTTCGGCGGCAGTGCCGAGTTGAACCAGGAGGTGCTGGCCTGGGCAGGTGGCAGCAGCTATCAGTTGCTGGGTGAGGTATTGCGCCTGTTCGATGGGCAGACCGAGCCGCAACCGATTCCCATCGGTGACGATGTGCTGGCGTTGTTCGCCCGCCTCAACCAGCGCATGGGCATCGTCGAGCAGCTCAGTCTCAGTCCGCTGGCGTTGCGCAGCTGGCGCCTGCACCCTGCCTGGTTCGAGGGACCAGGTGGTGCCGACAGTGGCGAGATCAGTTTCGCCCGTGTGCATTTGCTGGTGCAGTACCGCTACCTGCTGGCCTTTATCGGCCAGGCCGAACAGGCATTGCTGGACTACCTCAAGCTGGTCGACAACCTGCCGCCGGATCTGACCGAGCAGGACCTGCAACTGATCCGCGAGGATGCTGCGGGCAAGGTCGCAGCGTTCACCGGCTTTGGCATTCGCGACATTCTCGAGACTGCCCTGGAGATCACCGAGCACGGCTTCGTGGCCACGTTGCGCCAGCTCGATCACCTGGTGCGTGTACGTCAGGTCTGCACCACGCTGAAGCTGGGCAGCGACGCGGCGCTGGAGCTGAGCCGACTGCGCAGCGACAGCCCGCGCACGGAGTATCGCAGTGCCGCAGAAAAGGCCCTGGGCAGCCTGCAGCAGGACGTCGGCCAGGCACCGCCGATGCATGGCGAACTGGGCCAGAGCGAGGCGTCGTGGATCGTTGTCGATACCGTGACCCTGGTGGCGAAATCCGGCGGCAAGGCACGTTGCCGGTTGACCGTGAAGAACTTTCTCGGGCAGCCACTGGAGGGCATTACGGTCACCTGGGAAACCAATCTGTCGAGCATGGATCTGTCGCTGCCCTTGGTCACCGACGAGAACGGCCAGGTGGAAAACGACCTGCTCGCCGGCCAGGAGATGGGGGCTGCCCAGGTCATCGCCCGCTATGGCCTTGATCGGCAGATTCTCGCGCCGTTGATCGTGATCGACTGCGATGAAATCGAGCTGCACTTCAAGGACCCGGTTCATGCGCCGGAGGAGGCCATGGCGGGCAACCTGGAAGTGATCGAATACCGCGTCCAGGTGCTCGACAAGCTGGGCAATGCGGGGCGTGACCGGGTGGTGGAATGGAGCACCGACCTGGGAACCCTTGAACGTCCGCAGACCCGTACCGATGCCGATGGTTTTGCCAGCGCGCGGTTGCGCAGCCTGTCTTCCGGGCCAGCCCTGGTGATCGCCGGGCTGCCGGTTAACGGCGAGCAGCACAAGTACCCGGCGGTGACCTTCCTGGAGCAGGAATACTTCCAGTACGTGCGCTTCAGCGGTCCGGTGGCGGCTACCCAGGAGACCGTGGCAACGGCACGGGTGGTCAACCTCGATGGCACCCCGGAACGTCGGGTGACGGTGCTGTGGTCGGCGGACACCGGAGGCTTCGTCGAGGAGCCCGCCAAGAGCATCACAGCTGATGACGGAATTGCCGTGATCCACTACCTCAGCCCGGAGGCGGGGGAGGTCACGCTGACCGTCAATGCGATCTACAACCATCAACCCTTGTTGCCACTGTCGTCCAAGCGCACCACCATCCACGAGTTGCCGAGGCTGGTGGAAATGGAACCGGCGCAGCAGTTCTACTCCGCCTACCAGGTGCTGCCGGCCATGTTCCGGGTGCGCCTGGAGCCCGCAGCGGCGGGCTACCCGGTGACCTGGTGGGACGGTGAGGAGCTGCTGGCGACCACCTACACCAGTGCCGACGGTTCGGCCGGGTACCAGACCCGCTACACCGAGGAGCAACTCGGCGAGCACACCATCACCGTGCGCTCGGTGCGCGCGGGCGATCAGTTCGACTTCAAGGTCAACGTCGTGGTGCCACATACGCGCCTGGTTGCGCAGCCCGGACCGGACAGCCCGGGCATTGTGCTTGCCGAAGCAGAGCGCTGGGTCTTTGCCGTCGACCCCGGGCTGTCGTCCGAGCTGCAGGTCTTCGCCGAGCGTATCGATGGAGTCGGTGATGACGAGGCACGGCTGACCTTCAGCCTGGAAAACTATGCGGATCCGGTGGCGTTGGGCGTAGTGTTCGACCCACCCCTGGGTGAAACGATCTTCTGCGACATCGATGGCAAGGTCTCGCTGAAGATCGACTGCACCAATGCCGCCTTCCTGGCCAACAGCGACCCGCATAACAACCACATAAGGCTGATCGTTACGTCCAACCTCGGGGTTACGCTCGGCATCTGGGTCGGCTTGCGCTATCTGCTGGACCTGGAAAAAAGTGCGCTGCATTTCTTCCGTGCAGAGAACAAGGCCGGGCTGTCAGGTTATCTGCGCCGACATAACGGCACGGTGCCGCCGGTCTTGCGCGAGGGGCAAAAAACACTTCGGCTGACGCTGGATGGGGCGAACGATCCGCTGGATGTGCAGCTGTTTACCCATGGCGAGGACGTGCTCGGGGTCTTTGCGCCCTTGTTTACCGGTGCGACAGAGCAGCTTGGATCGAGTTGCAGTTTCACCGCGCTGGGGGATTTGGTGAAGCGCGTGCATTTCGTTGGGGCGAATGTCTTCGAGGCGGATCGGATCATCAGCGATGCCACGATGAGCCTGGTAGTGGATGAAGGTTCGGGTCTGTTCCCAAACGGCGATGGTTTCGTTGTGGATCAAGGAGGAATCACGCGCCTCACCCTACAACTGAGCGATGCCGAAGAGCCGCTCGCCGGAGTGACGCTCGCCGCTGATATGACGCTAAATGGCATCGAATGCCGCAGTAGCGGACCTACCGACGAGCAAGGGCGGACCTCCATCGAGATCGATACCCGAAGTGCCGCTGTGAAAGCGTCGCTCACCCTGCCTATGGGGCTTGCTGACTTTTACCAGGCGTCGGAGATGAGAGTCTGGGAAGTGGCTGTCACCACCATGAGCGTCAGCCTGGCGGAAGAAGACCGAGTCCAGGCACCTACCCGCTTCGTTCGCCGGGAGGGGCGGCTGTTCAGTTATTTGGAATATGGCTGGAGCATGGTCCACCGATGTGGTGAAAACGGTTATCAGGCGTCGTACCACGCGACGCCTGAGGAGTTGGCCATAGCACCTTCGGTAGTGAGACCGAGGCTGCCGGCTGTCATGAGCGTTACGTTGTTGTATGAGATCAGCGAAATCGTCTGGCTTATCGGCGAGACCCACGTCGATGTCACCGAAGATACGCCACGGGCAGATGAGTCATGAACTCGCTGCGCTACCTGTCATTTCTGCTAGTAGCGCAATCCCCCGTGACTGATTAGCGTCATCCAACAGCCGGCCCGATCGGCTCGCGCAACGATGGAGACCCTGCCCATGGCCCGGCGCAAGGCGACACCTTTCAGTGATTCCCTGACCCGTATCGCCAACCGTCCGGATCAGGCCGAGCAGTTGTTGCAGGCCGGCCTCGGCTCTGCGCTCGCCATCGCCCGCAGCAGCGTGGACAGCCTGATGAAGCTGGCGCCCGGCCTGTCCGGTGACGAGGCCCGGCGCCTGCACCAGCGCGCCAGCGCCCTCGCGGTATTGGCGGCGCGGCACTACCGCGAGCAACGCCTGATTGCCAGCGCCGCTACCCGCCAACCCTGGCAGACCGGCCTGCGCGCGCTGGTCGATGGGCCGACCTTCGAAAACCAGTTCAGCCCCAGCTGGGAAGAAAACTGTCCGCCCGCTTCGATCGAGGCCACCACCTCGCCGGCGGCCTACCTGACCGCGTTGTTCCAGTGGGCGACCCAGGTCATCGAGCCCATGGCCAATACCGAGGAGGACCAGCCGATCTTGCTCGCCGACCGGCGCCCCGACCTGGCGGCGCTGGTCCTCGACAACCACAGCCTGGAGCGGGTCGAACCGACCATCGGCATCGTCAACGAGATCCTCGAAAGCGCGGCGCGCAAGCACCTCGACGACCACAACCTCAAGGATCGCAGTGTCGACGATGCGCTGCTGGAGACGCGCTATCCGCTGGGTCTGCCGTTCGAACGCTACATGTCGCAGATCAACCGCATCCTCCAGAGCAAGGACTATGGCCTGGGCGATCTGGTGCGCCAGCTCGACCCGGAATTTCCCTATTTCTGCCGCGGCGGCCTGCATTCGCTGCGCTCCGACGACGCTTTGCAACTGGACACCGCGCTGGGGCCGGAGCAGCGCGCCTTGCTTCTCGAAGCGGCGTACTTTCCCCGTGCTGCGCGGCGGGTCAGTGCCCGCTCGGTACAGACCCGGATCAACCCGCGCACGGGGCTGCGCGAGTCGTTGCATACCTTGCAGGCTGGCTTCTTCATGCGTCACTACGGCGTGGCCAAGGCCGAGGACCTGTTGCCCCTGAGCGCCTTCTGCCTGCGCACGGGACTCGACCAGGATGGCGTCGAGTCGCTGCTGTCGATCCAGCGCCATGCTCCGGTGGCCTCGCCGAATGTACCCGGTCTGGACGCTCCGAGTCCGGCCCGGTTCGGTTCGGTGTATGTCAACGCCGGGAGCGAGCCGACCATCGGTGTTAGCAGCGTCGACAACTCGCACCGGCTGAGTGATTGGAGAAACCACCATTTCGACCGCATGCAGCGCATGATCCGCCTCGCGCGCTGGCTGGAACTGTCGTTTGGCGAAGCCGACCAGTTGCTCGATGCTGCCCTGCAAGCCGAATACGGCAGCGGCGTGCGCGACCGGGAAATCAGCGAGAACACCCTGCGCGCCCTGGGGCTGTTCCGTCGCCTGCGTCGCGACTTCAAGGTCAGCGCCGAGGACTTTGCCGCGCTGTTGCATGGCCTGGCGCTGTATGCCCGGGGCAGCGAGACTCCCCAGTTCGACCGGGTGTTCAACGACCCGGCACTGTTCAGCGAGCCGCTGGTACTGGATGGCCGTGCATTCAGCATCGCTCCCGGCACCGAGGCCGAGTATCGCAAGGTCCATCACCTGTGTGCGGCCCTGGGGATCGACTACGAAACCTATCTCTATCTCGCTCGCTATATCGCCCAGGCCTGGAGCGAGCAGGCCACGCCCGATGGCGAACAGGGCGAAACGCTGTACTGGTCCCATGCGGTGGTCTCGGCTTTCTACCGGCTGGCCCGGCTGCCGGCGTGGCTGGGCCTGAGCAGCATCGAGGCACTGGCCTTGCTGCAACTGCTCGGCGAGCGCGGGCATCAGTACGTCTCGCGCCTGGTACACACCCGGCTGGCGATCCATCAGCACAGCGAGCTGGGCGATACCCTCAGCGTGATCCAGTCGCTGGCCGATGCGGTGCAGTGGTGCCGCGAGCACGAGCTCAGCGTCAGTTGGCTGTACCAGCACCTGATGCCACTGGCGCCGGTCGCCGCAGCCAGCGACCGCGAGCTGGACCTGCTGCGCCAGATCAACGGACGCATGCTGCCGACCATCCTCAACGAGGCGGTGTTCCGCGATGCCGGCCTGCCGATGTTCTCCGGCGTCGACCAGCCCACACCCATCGAATGGCTGACGCAACTGCAGGACTTCGTCTCCGCCCAGGGGCTGATCCGCGAGCCGGACCCCTACCTCGACAACGAGGCATACGAGGCAGCGCTGCAAGTGCATCTGGTCACGGTGATGGACAACCTCGAACTGGAGAACGCTCCGCGGCTCATCCTGACGGTGTTTCGGCTGGTGATGGACGCGCGCTCGGCCCAGCACAGCCTGGTCTGGGAGTCGCTAGCCAGTACTTTCGGTGGCAGCGCCGAACTGAGTCAGGAGGTGCTGGCCTGGGCGGGTGGCAGCGGCTACCAGTTGCTCGGCGAAGTGCTGCGCTTGTTCAACGGCGAGACCGATCCCTTGTCGATCCCTGTCGGTGACGACGTGCTGGCGCTGTTCGCCCGGTTCGCCCTGCGCATGGGCATCGTCGAACAGCTCAGCCTCAGCCCACTGGTGCTGCGCACCTGGCGCCTGCACCTCGACTGGTTCGAGGGCGCAGGCACGACCGACAGCGGAGCGGTCACCTTCGCTCGCCTGCACCTGCTCACCCAGTACCGCTACCTGCAAGCGTTCACCCGGCAGGACGAGAAAGCCTTGCTGGACTACCTGAAACTGGTCAACAGCCTGCCACCGGACCTGACCGAACAGGACCTGCAACTGATCCGCGAGGATGCCGCCGGCAAGGTGGCGGCGTTCACCGGCTTCGGCATCCGCGACATCCTCGAGACCGCACTGGAAATCACCGAGCATGGCTTCGTCACCACGTTGCGCCAGCTCGATCACCTGGTTCGGGTACGTCAGGCCAGCACTCACCTGCAACTGGGCAGCGATGCGGCCCTGCAACTGGGCCGGCTGCGTGGTAACAGCCCGCGCGCGGAGTACCGCGCAGCCGCCGAGAAGGCCCTGAGCAGCCTGCTGGAGCAGGGCGAAGGGCCACGGCCGTCGACCGAGGGCGAACTGGGCCAGAGCGAAGCGTCGTGGATGGTGGTGGACAAGGAAGTGCTGGTGGCCAAGGTCGACGACAAGGCGCGCTTGCTGTTGACCGTGCGCGACTTCCTCGGTCGGCCGCTGGCAGGCATCACGGTCACCTGGCACACCGACTTTTCGACCCTGGGCGCGCCGTCATCGATCACCACCGACGAAAACGGCCAGGTGCACAACGAGCTGCTGGCCGGTGACGAAATGGGCACCGCCCAGGTCATCGCCCGCTTCGGGCTGGACCGGCAGATCCTTGCTACCCCTGGTGGTGATCGACTGCGAGGAGGCCTCTCTGAGCATCAAGGATCCGGTGTGTGCGCCCATGGAGGCGCTGGCCGGCAACCTGGCGGTGATCGAATACCGCCTGCGCCTGGAGGATGACCACGGCAACCCCGGGCGCGACCGCATGGTGCAATGGAGCACCGACCTGGGGATCTTCGAGCGCCCGCAGACCCGCACCGATGCCGACGGCTTTACCAGTGCCCGGTTGCGCAGCCTGTCTTCCGGGCAGGCCGTGGTGTTCGCCGATCTGCCGGTCAATGGCGAGCAGTATGAATACGATGCGGTGACCTTCCTCGAGCAGCCGTACTTCCAGTACGTGCGCTTCAGCGGTCCGGTGGCGGCTACCCAGGAGGTCATGGCCAGGGCACGGGTGGTCAACCTTGACGGCACCCCGGAGCGCCGCGTGACCGTACTGTGGTCGGCCGACACTGGAGGTTTCGTCGAGGAGCCCGGCAAGAGCATCACCGACGATGACGGGATCGCCGTGATCCACTACCTCAGCCCGGAGGCGGGGGAGGTCACGCTGACCGTCAATGCCATTCACAACACTCAAACCTTGCTGCCGCTGACGTCCGAGCGCACGACCATCCACGAGTTGCCGAGGCTGGTGGAGATGGAACCGGAGGAACAGTACTTCGTGGTCGACCAGCCACATGCGGCGAAATTCAACGTGCGCCTGGAGCCGGCCGCAGCGGGCTACCCGGTGACCTGGTGGGCAGGCGACGTGCTGCTGGCAACGACCTACAGCAGCGCCGACGGGGCCGCGAGCTACCAGCGGCATTTCAACCAGAGCCATCTGGGCGAGCAGGTCGTCAGCGTGCGTTCACTGCGCGAGGGCGATCAGTTCGATTTTCGGGTCAAGGTGGTCGCGCAGCATGACCGCCTGGTCGTGGAAGTGGACCCGCATGACCCCGGCATCGTTCTGGTCGAGGAGGCACGGCTGGTGTTCGCGGTCGATCCCGGGTTGTCCTCCGGGTTGCTGGTGACTGCCGAACGCGAGGATGGCAGCGGCGATGACGAGGCGCGCTTGACCTTCGACCTGGGCCAATACGCCGACCCGGCTGCCCTGGGGGTGGTGTTCGACCCGCCATTGGGTCAACCGATCAACTGCGACCCGCAAGGCCGGGCCAGGCTCAGGATCGATTGCACCAACGCAGCCTTCCTGCCGAGCAGCGATCCGCACAACAACCACATCCGTTTGCTGATCACCTCCAACCTGGGGGTGACCGTGGCTATCTGGGTCGGGCTGCGTTACCTGCTGGACCTGAAAAAAAGCGCGCTGTACCTGCTCAGGTGGAACGTCGAACCCGCCGCCGCGTTGCTCTTCTACGGCCGCCTGCAGCGTCGCAATGGCCAGGCCGCGCTGGCCCTGCGCGACAGTGCGCGCAGCCTGAGACTGACCCTGGACGGGGTGGCGCAGCCGGCTACCGCCAACCTGACCGTCGATCAGCCGGGCAGTTGCCATCTGCAGTCGGACACCTTCCTCGACAGTGCCGGCGAGGCCGGGACCCAGTGTCGTGTCGAGGCCCTGGGCGATCTGGTCAAGCGCGTGGAGTTCGTCGGTGGCAACCTCTACGACGTGCAACGATTCATCGACGCCGCCGCGCTGACCCTCAGCGCAATCGACCACCCGGGCCTGATTGAACTGGGGCAAGGGTTCGAGGCCGACCATGGCGATACCTACGGATTCACCCTGAGGCTGAGCACTACCGAAGGTCCCTTGTCCGGCGTGTTGCTGCGGCCCGCGCAGGCGCAGGTCAATGGCATGGCGTACAGCATTGGCGCTATCACTGGCGCCAACGGGCAGACGACCCTTTCCGCCGATTCCTCCGCAGCGGTGCTGGCGCAACCGCACGGGACTTCCATCGAACTGGGGCCTCTCTCCGTGGCATTGGACCTAAAAGTGAAGGAATGGGCCATGACGGAAATGTCTATCAGCATGGTCGGGCAAAACGAGGCTCGCCTCAGTGCGTCGTTCAGTCGCCGCGACGGTAAACGGTTCTTGGTCGATGGCTTCAACTGGACGGTTGGTTTCGACTCCTTGGCGGATGATTACCAGGTCACTGTCGCGCCGAAGCCGGACGGTTTCAGTATCACCGTGAATAATCTGCGGGTGTCCGTTCCAGGCAGCATGGTTTACCTCTACTACAACTCGCCTACCAGCGCTCGCGTGCGCTTCACGGGAGAGACAGCAATCTACGTTCCAGAAAGCCCGCTCGAGGGAGACGCCTCATGAACGCCATCTTCGCCAACCTCGCCGAGGACCACCGCGACGCCCTGGTCGCCTACTACCTCGGCCAGATCGTCCCGCAGCACCCGGTACCGGCCGGGCGTGGCCTGGTCACCGAGCAGGACCTGTACGAGTTCCTGCTGATCGACAACCAGGTCAGCGCCAAGGTCGATACCAGCCGCATCGCCATGGGCATGGCCAGCGTGCAGCTGTATCTCGCGCGGATCTTCACCGGTGTGGAACCAGGCTACCTGGACCTCGCCGATGGCAACGAGCAGCGACAGTGGCGGGTGGCGAAGAGCGAGTACTCGATCTGGGGCGCCAACCAGATGCTCCAGGACTACCCGGAAAACTACCTCGTTCCGGGCCTGCGCCTGAAGCAGACCGAAGCCTTCCGCGAGTTCATCGGCGATACCGAGCAGAGCCGGATTTCCCAGGATTCGGTGCAGCGCGCGCTGCAGCACTATCTGGACAAGTTCGAGCGGATCAGCAACCTGGAGGTCACCAGTGGCTATATCGATGGCATGGACTTCCGCAAGTCCGACTATTACTTCATCGGCCGGCAGAACGTCGAGCCGCGCGCATGGTTCTGGCGCAAGGCTGCGGTGTACTTCGGCGATGCCGAGGAGGGACGGGCGGAAGGCGACGATTACCTGAGCCCGACCGCCTGGGGCGAGTGGATGCCGGTGGAGGTGCCCAAGGGGCATGAAGTAGTGAACATGCGCCCGATGGTACTCGACGGGCGACTGTATGCGGTGTGGGGCGAGCACCGTCGCGAACAGCGACCCGTACCTGCCGCGCGCGCGGAGGTGCCGGGGCTGATGGAGGAGGTGTCGCGCTATGCGATCAAGCTTTCCTATCGCACGCTGGACGGGACCTGGTCGGTACCGATGACCTATGAGCTGTCGCTGGAGGAGGAGGTCAAGTACCCCCGGCTGTTCGCCTACGTCAACCACGCGGACCCTCAGGCGAAAAAGATCATCATCGGCTTTGCCGCCAACAAGGACCTGGCCATCGAGGGGCTTGCCCTGGATACGCGTTTCAACGTCCTGTATCAGGGGCTGGTGGCCAAGAAGGAGGGCGAAGGTGACACCCTGCTCGCCAGGTTGGTCAATGGCATCCGCTATTTCGTCGAGCCTGCGAATGTGTTGCAGCATCCGATGATGACGGACAAGTCCCAGAACACCCTGGTGCGTGAGGTCCCTGATGGCGAGCATGCCGTTGCCGGGCCGGTCAATGGCACGCTGCGCCTCAGTTGTGATCTCGGCGCGGGTCCGACAGGGTCGCAGCTCTGGCTGCAGGGGCGCTCCAGCCTGAGATTGGGCTATCAATACCCGAGCATTACCGAGTTCGAGATGCGCGCCTACCAAGGGGATACCGAGCTCTGGGCATTGCGCAGCAATGTCGAGCTCAATGGCTCCGTGCATAGTCCCTCGCGGATCCAGGCTCTTGGTGCCGAGCCTCTCACGGTTGTCGTCGGTTTCCCGGATCCGTTGCTCAATTCGTTCAATCAATACGAGATCGCCGTGCCGGTCGATTTGCCCAAGGCCCCGTTGCTGGTCACCAGTGGCGGTGGCCAGTACCTGGACCTGGAAAACCTCGGCTTGCAGGGCCTGCGCTATGTGCGCCTGAACACCCTGTTCGCCAAGGAGCTGGTGGCCCGGGCGATGGTGTCGGTGGATGCGCTGATCAGCTGGGACACCCAGCACATCGAGGAACCGAAGCTGCCGGGCTCCACGGACGTGCAGATCATGGACTTCCACGGCGCCAACGGTCGCTACTTCTGGGAGCTGTTCTTCCATATTCCCCATGCGCTGGCCTGGCGCCTGCACCACGAGTTCGACTTCCAGGGGGCCGAGCAGTGGCTGCACTACATCTTCAACCCGCAGGCACGGGTCAAGCCGACCAACCCGCCCAGCCCGTTCTACTGGGGCGTGCGCCCGCTGTCGGAGCCTGGGCGCGGCGAGTACGAGATCGACGGCATCGCTGACCCGGATGCCATCTGTTATTCAGAGCCCAGGCATTACCGCAAGGGCATCTTCGCCCTGTATGTGCGCAACCTGCTGGCCTACGGCGACCTGCTATACCGCCGGCTGACCCGGGATTCGCTCAACGAGGCCATGCTCAACTATGTCCGTGCCCTCAGCCTGCTCGGCCCGCGACCGGACAATCGCATGATCGGCCGCTGGCAGCCGGTGACCCTGGAGGAAGCGGCCAAGGCGGACGAAGGATTGTTCGCCGAGATCGAAACACAGTTGCCGCTGGGCCAGCCCCTGTTGCAGGCCTGCAATGGCACGCCCTGGCTGGAATTGCTGGATTCGCAGCGTTTCCGCCTGCCGGTCAATACCCATTTGCTCGATCTGTGGGACCAGTTGGAAAGCCGCGTGAGCAACCTGCGCAATAACCTGACCATCGACGGCAAGCGCCTGATGCTGCCGCTGTACGCCAAGCTGGCCGACCCCCTCGACCTGCTGCGTGCGCAGAACAGCGGCAGTGGCCTGATGCAGCGCAGCGTCGGCAGCCTGGCGCCAGTGCTGGCGTTCCGCTTCAATGCGCTGTTGCCGCGCCTGCAAGGCGCCGTGGAAACCCTCAGCCGCTTCGGCGAGCAGGTGCGCCTGTTCCGCGAAATGAAGGACCGCGCCCAGCAGGAAGAACTGCAACAGTCCCATGTCCTGGAGCTGTCGCAGTTCGCCCTCCAGTTGCAGGAAGTCGCCCTGGAGCAGGCCGATGCCACGCTGTTGGCGCTGGAGGCGAGCCGACGGGTGATCGACCAGCGGCGCGTGCACTACGAGGCGTTGGCTGATGAAAATGTGTCGGCTGCCGAGGAGCAGTCCATGGACCTGCATCGGCAGTCGTCGATCATCAGTGTCAGTAGCCAGGCGGTGGAGGCCACTGCCGGTTCGGTGAATACAGCGGCTTCGATCATCGCCACGGCATTTGGTGGCGGTCTGACCCAGGCCGGTGCCGTACTGCATTCCTCCGCACAGGTCATCAATGTCGCGGCGGGTGTCACCCGCCACCTGGGGGATCGTCTGGCAATCAGCGAACAATACCGCCGCCGCCAGCAGGAGTGGCTGCTGCAACGCGACCAGGCCGCCGCCGAGCTGGACACCATCGACGAGCAGATCGTCGCCCAGCGCAGTGCCATCGAGATGGTCAGGGTGCAGATCGCCCAGGCCGGCAAGGCCGAACAGCAGGCCCAGGATTACTACCGCTTCCTCAAGACCCGCAGCACCAATGCCGGCCTTTATCAATGGTTGCTGAGCCAGATGTCGACCTTCTACTACCAGGCCTACGACGCGGTGGTCGGCCTGTGCCTGAATGGCGAGGCCAGCTGGCAATACGAGATGGGCGACTACCAGACCCGCTTCATCCAGCCCAACGTGTGGTTCGACAACCACTTCGGCCTCACCGCCGGCGATGCCCTGCGCCTGCAACTGCTGCGCATGGAGTCGGCCTGGCTCAAGCGTTTCGAGCGTCGCCTGGAGCTGGTACGCACCGTGTCGCTTAAACAGTTGTTCAGCCAGCCTGGCAGCGATCGCAACTGGGACACCGTGCTGAACGACCTGATCGGCCAGGGCGTGGTCAATTTCGAGCTGGCGCCGAAGCTGTTCGACAGCGACTACCCGGGGCACTACCTGCGTCAACTGGTCAGTGTCTCGGTGTCGCTGCCGGCCCTGGTCGGGCCTTACCAGGATGTGCGTGCGGTACTCACCCAGGTCTCCAGCCGCACCGTGCTCAAGCCCGATCCACGGGCGATGAACGAGCTGTACAACCAGCCGGACAAGGACCCCACCAACATCCTCTACAACCCGCGGGCCAGCCAGAGCGTCTGCCTGTCCCGGGGGATCGACGACCACGGCATGTTCCAGCTCGACTTCAACGACCAGCGCTACCTGGCATTCGAGGGCACCGGGTTGATTTCGATGTGGGAGCTGAGGTTCCCGCGGCACGCCAAGGAGGAGCAGAAGGCGATGCTGGAAAGCCTCACCGACATCATCGTCCAGGTACGCTACACCGCCCTGGCCGGCGGGCCGGACTTCGTCAAGCATGTGGAGGGGTTGCTGGGGGATTGAGTGCTGCGGCAGGCGATGTATGCCTGCCCGGCCGTTTGCCTTTGAAGCGCTTTATTCCAGTACAAGTCACTAGAACGCACGCAAGCGTCCGGCGAACCTGGGGTTGGAGCGCAAGCGGGCAACATGCATCAGGGACTCGTAAGTCGCATCGTACTGGACGGAAGGGATGGCTGCGGCATTCTGTTGCTGTCCGTCCAGAACATAGAACACGCTCTGCGGATCCTTCATCGCCGAAACCTGGGTCCATACCTTTCCCGTGGCCAGCCAACTGTCGAGTCTAGCCTCCATGACATCGTCATCGAATACCGGCAGATCCTGGTAATGCTGCTCACGCAGTGCATCGACCTGCTGATAGCCGATCGCATATTCGGGGTCGCCGGGCATCCTGGGAGTAAAATTGCTCAGTTCGACATTGCCAGTCGAGTTGTGGCTTTGCGACCAGGGGTGAACGACCGGATAGGTTACCCATGGATCGACCGTCAGAGGGTCGGTGATACGAGGATCGCCCAGGATCGCGGAGCGATGCACAGGCTGTTTGACCGAGTAGATGGGCACGTTGGGCCAGTCGGCGGAGGACGCCATCAGGAACACGCTGATTATCCCGAATTCATCGCAGAATCCGGTGCTGGCTGCCAGTGAATGCTCGGCGCGGCTTCTGTGCAGGGGTTGCGAGCCTATGAGATCTCGCATGTGCGAGCCGGCAGTCGCTGCTTCATAGTCGCTGCGCTTGATGTCGCCCGCCTGGTTTGATGCGCCCAGATGCAGGTATTCCCTGACAGACCAGTTGGTGTTGTAGGCGAACTCCGCGATCGGGCCTTTTCCACGCAGCAAGGACATTCCCGATTCGCCCAGACCGTTCAGCATGCGCTCGGCCCCCGGTTCCTTGGGCTCCTTGCTGAATTTCTTGATGCTGTAGTGCTGGTCCTGTGGGTTCAGGCCAAAATGGTCGGTCAATGTCAGCGGGTTATTGCGCACGAACCGGTAACGATTGAGCCCGTCCACATCTCCCCCCGGATCCGGATTGATCCAGCGCATCAACCACGGCGCGTAGTAGCGCAGGCCGTAGTCGTACAGGCCGCTGCTGTCGCGCTCCTTGCCGGAATAGCGACGGGTCTTGTAGCTCGCCTCGATGGCAGAACCTGCCGCCCACCACGCGGTGCCACCGAAGGGGTAGTAGCCCTCGTGGCTGATGATGCGCGCGTCGCCGTCCAGCTCCAGGCCGCTGCTGTCATGCAGGTCGTCGAGGCTGTAGCGCAGTTGCGGGTTGGCGATGCCTTCGGGCTGGCCCTCGCTCCAGTGCAGGCAGCGGATCAGGCCGTGGCCGGTGTCGACGGTGATCACCGCCAGGCGTTCACCTTCGCTTTCATGCAGTTCCAGGCCGGGCAGGTAGCGGGTTTCGCTGCGGCGCTGGCGGCCTGCCACGCGGCGGCTGATGACCTTGCGCAGGCGCAGGCGGTTGCCGCCATAGCGGTAGTGCTCTTCGTCGTCGCCGTCTGTACGAGCCACCTGGCGGGTGCTGTGCAACTGGTTGCGGGCGTTCCATTGCAGGGGCTGACCGGGCGCGAGCTGGAGCAGGTTGCCGTTGCCGTCGAAGGCCTCCAGCGGATTGCCGGGGGCGGGCACGGCGCGGTTGCTGTCGGCGGCCACGTTCAGGCTTCGGGTGTAGTCCTGCTGGCCGACATGGCGCAGCGACAGCAGGTTGCCGCTGGCGTCGTAGTGGTATTGCTGGCCGTAGTTGAGCAACTGGCTGGTATCGCCGGGGAAGGGCGTCAGCTCGGGCAGTCCGGGGCCGATCATGGCGCCGACGGCTTCGCGGCCGCTGGCTTCGGTCAGGCGATAGAGCGAGTCGTAGACGAAGTTACTGACCGGGTCGATCCGCTGGTTGGCGAAGTGGCGCACGGGCTGGCTCAGGTCTTCGATGCGGGTGACGTTACCGACCGGGTCGTAGCCGTAGAGCAGGTCCTGCAACTGGCTGCGGCCCGGGCGGCTGGCTTGCATTCGTTCCAGGCGGCCGTTGGCGGGGTCGTATTGAGCGTGACGGACCACGTCATTGCCGAGGGTTTGCCGTTCCACCTGGCCGAAGGCGTTGTAGCGGGTTTCGACCAGCAGTGGGTGCTGTCTGCCGTCGTTCAGGTGCAGGGTCAGGCGGGTGAGTTCGCCGCCCAGGGTAAAGCCCGAGCATTGGCGATGACCCTGGGCGTCGGTCTGTTCCAGTACCTGGTCGAGCGGGCCGTAGCGCCAGTGGGTGCTGGCACCCGCGCCGGGTTCGAGAGCGGCATCCGGCCAGTCCGGCAGGTCGAGGGCTGCGAGGAAGTGACGGGTTTCGCCAAGTTCCTGGCCGGTCAGGCCGTAGCTGTCGATCATGCGGCTGCCGGCATCGTCATCATGGCGGACCAGGCGACCGCGGCGGTTGAGGCCCTCTTCGCGGGCGTAGCTGAACGACTCGGCCACCCGCGTCGGCTGTCCGCCAGCGGTTTCGCGGATCAGCACGGGGCGCAGCAGTTCGTCGTACTCGGTCTGCCAGTGGCTGGCGCGGCTGTCCCAGGCGTGCGTGGCCTGTCCGGCTTCGCCATGCAGGGTCAGGCGCCAGCCGGCATCGCGGCTTTCCTCGAGCAGGGTGACGCCGGACAAGGCGCTGGTGACCTGCTGGCTCGGGGCAAGGTCGGTCTCCTGTTCCAGGCGCTCGAACAGGCGCGGATCCCATTGGCCGCGCCATTGCTCGTTGGCGCTGCGCCGGGTCAAGGTGACGAGCCGCTGCATCGGCTCCTGTTCATCGGCCTTGAGGTAGGCCACCTGGCGCACGCTCATGCCCCGCGCGTTGTACACCTCGAGGTTGGGCGTATGTCGATGAACCAGGCCGGAGCTAGGCTTCGCCACCTTGCATTTCCTCCCAGGTATCGTTCTCGTCCTCGCTGATGCTGTACCACGGCAGGTAGCGCTGGCGGCGCATATAACCCTTGGCGGTAAGCACCCGCACTTCGCGGCCGAGGGGGTCGTAGAACTGCTGGTCGTTGTAGCCGAACAGGCGGAACGAAGCATCGTTGATATAGCGCCAGCGCTCGGCGAAGTAAGGCCGGTAGACCCGCACCGGCAGGCCCTTGTTGTTGAATTCGACCCGCTCGCTGACCCGCCAGCGCTCGGTGGCCTCCACCTGCACCGGCTTGCCGTCCTCCAGACGCAGTTCGCCGTTTTCGTCGACGGCATAGGCCAGGCCCGGTTCGACCTTCTGCTTGCTCTGCAACGAGCGGCCGAAGCCGTCGCTGCTGTCCAGGCTGATGCGGATCTGCAGCTCCGGGTCGCCGGGATAACGGTCGGCCAGCAGCACCCCGCTCTGTACCGGCTGGCGTGTCTCCACTGGCTGCATCCAGCTGAAAGCGTCGTAGTAGCAGGCGCTGGCGGCGTTCTGTAGTGCTGCCGAGGGATCGGCCAGGGCGTCGGCCAGGTCCTCACCGTTGCGCTGGTACTCGCTCAAGGGCGCGAAGCCTGCCGGTTCGCCGTCCTCGGTGCCGTGGAAGCTGCTGGCCAGAAGCCGGCCGAAGCCGTCGTAGAGGGCTTCCTGGATATTCTCGTTGGGGTCGGTGATGTGCACGGGTTGCAGGCAGTGGTAGTCGAAGCGGGCCAGGGTCCGGCAGCCGTCGGGCAGGGTGATGCCGGTGACCTGGCAGTGATAGGCGTCATGGCTGATTTCGGTCAGGCCATGGCTGCGGGTTTCGCGCATGGCCTGCGGGCGGTAGAAGGTGCTGGCCGGGCCGAAGGTGGTGAAGCCCTGGCGGATCGCCCACAGCTCCATGTCTGCCTGCTCCGGGAGAAACGCCGCCATGGGTTCGTAGTTGAGCTCGACCAGTTTCTCGCGCAGTTCGTCACGGCTCATGACCCGGTCGTAGGCCTGCATCGCCTGTTCGTTGAGTTCGGCACTTTCCAGGTAGCCGGGCAGGGCCTCGAAGCTGGCCTGGCCGTCGGGCAGCTCGGTGCGGGTGCTGCTGTCGGCAGCCTGGTAGCGTTGCACGCTTTGCCCGCGCAAGACTCGTTCGGCGTCTGCGCCCAGGGGACTTTCCGCACTGACAAAGTGCTCGTAGCTGATCTGCCTTGGCGGCAGCGCGCTGCGCGGCAGCACCAGGGCATTGTCGCGCTGGCGCCAGGGCAGGCCGAGGCGCCAGGCCTGGGCGCTGGTCAGGTGGATGGCCTGGCTGCGGGTTTCGTTGAGGTAATGGTTGTACTGCGCCTCGTCATGGGCGTCGCGCCACCAGGTCTGCTCATGCTCGCTGTCGAACGGCGGCGGATCACTGACATGCCGGCGCCGTGCACAGTGGATGACCACGGCATGGGTCGGCTGGGCGTACTCGTCATGGGCCAGGCTGATGCTGTGCTGGCAGCGCGGGTCGTCGGCCTGGCGTTCGTAGTCGAGGCTGATGCTCTCCAGGGGGAGCGGCAACATGCGTGCGTAGGGCTGGTGAGGATCGGCGGGGGCGAGTTCGCGCAGCAGGTAGCGATGCTGCTCCACCGCGTAGGGCACCGCCGCCTGCGGGCTGTCGTCGAGCCCGTAGCGCTCGCTACGGATCGGCGAGCCGCTGAGAGCATGGGCCATGGCCCGCAGGCGAGCCTCGTCGGGGGCTTCGACGATCTGGTCGCTGCCGCTCAGGCTGTCGAACTGGCTGAGCAGGTCGGCGCCCAGGGTGGCAGCTTCGGCGTCGTGGAAGAAATCGTCCCGTGGCGGCGCCGGGTATTGGCCGGTGTGGAACCAGGTCTTGCTCAGTAGCGGCGCGGTGAAGTGCGCGTCCTGGTCGCCACGAGCGCTTTCGCTGTCGGTCTGCAGCAGCAGGCCGAAGCCACGCAATTCGCGTTCGTGGCGGTCATAGTGGCCGCGGCGGTACTGCATGCGCTGTACCAGCAGGTTGCCGGTGATCTCGTCGAGCTGGGTCTGCCGGGTTACCACATGCAGGGTCATCGGCAACTGGCTGACCGCCGGGCGCCCGGCCTGACGCAGTTCCTGTTTCTCGTCCAGCCATTCCTGGCCGGAGCTGCGGTACTCGACGCTGCCCACCGCGCCCATGTTGTTGCTGGTGTGGTTGAGCAGGTACGGCTTGTGCGTGGTGAAGTCCATGCGCCAGTGGCGCGGGCGCATATGCGGCACGGTCAGCACCAGGCTGGCGCAACCGAGGCCCTGCAGGTCGGCGACACTGACCTGGCACAGACGGTCGTAGCGCACGCCGTGCGGCCAGGGTTGCACCACCGGCGGTTGCAGGCCGAAGCCGCTGCGGTTCATGAACAGGCGCACGCCATCGCTTTCCAGGTAGAGCAGATCGCTGGCGCCGGAACCGTCGAGGTCGGCCAGGCGGACCCGGCTGGCATCGAAGCGGGCATGCTCGAACGGCAGGCTGGCGAAGCGGAAACCCTTGCCGAAGCGCCCGTGGCCGAGGTTCGGCCAGCAGCGCACTTCGTTGTGGCGGATGCGCACCAGGTGTTGCTGGCCGCTGCCGAGGATGTCGCTGAAGGCCACCAGCTCGGCACGGTCGTCACCGAGCACCGGCAGGGCATCGTCGGGGATGCCGTGGGGCACGTCCACCGGTGCGGCGTGTCCGCGCTCGCGGCGGTTGGCGTACAGGCGCACGCTGCGCGGGCCGATCAGGGCCAGGTCGAGCAGGCCGGCACCGCTCAGGTCAGCCTGCTGGGCCAAGGGATGGAGCAGCTCTGAAGCGATCGCGGCATAGGGCACGAAGCCGGACCAGCTGCGGTCCTGGTTGAGGGTGAAAAAGCCGTTGAGCCCGGGGGCGCTGATGCTCCATTCCAGGCGTCCGTCGCCGGTCAGGTCCTGCAGTGACTGGCGCACCGGGCTGCGGCTGTCGGCCACGGGAATGCGCGGCAGCAGCGACCACTCGCCATAGGTCACCCGATCATTGTGCGGCTCATCGCTGCGCTGGCTGTCGTCGCGCAGCGGTTCGCGGTAGTACCAGCCCTGGTCGCTGCGCAGCAGTACGCCGGGCAGGCCTTCGCCGTAGAGATCGACCAACTGGTAGTCCTGGCCGTCATTGAGCCCGGCCATGGCGGGAAACTCGCTGAAGGTGCAGGACGCTTCGGGATCGTAGTCCGCGTAGGCGAAACTCATCGGCGGCAGGCTGCTCGCCTGGCCGCTGGCGGACCAGGCCTGGCTATGCACCTCGCTCAACAGGTTGTAGGACAGCGCGTGGTCGCGGTATTCCAGCAGCAGGCGGCGGACCAGCACCGGGTTGGGGCCCAGGTCCTCCTCGAAGCGGTGGAACATCAGGACCTGGCGGCACAGGCGCAGGTTGCCGAGTTCGAAGCCATAGGCGAACGAGCTGTGCGGATCGCTGCGCACCGGCCAGGGCTCGACTTCCGCGTAGCCGGGCTTTTCCGCCAGCAGGGTGGTGCGCTCGCCATAGTCCAGCAGCAGCTCGAAGTGCCATTGCACCTGATCGATGGTTTCCGGCTGCCACAGGTACAACCAGGGATGGGCACTGGCATTGCCGTAGCAGATTCGGTTCAGGTAGCACTGGGCCCGGAAGTCGCGGGGCGGATCCGGCTCCAGGCCGGCCAGGTCTTCGCCCTTGTACTGGTAGAGGATGTGCTCGCCGTGGGCGTTCATGCTTTCTTCCAGCAGCCATTCGCCGACCCGCTGCGAGTTGTCCGGGTCGGTGCTGCGCGATGACGGATTGCGCCCGTAGAAATGCAGGCTGCCGTCGCTGCCATGGACCAGCCAGAAGCCCGGATCGTCGGCATCCGCGCGCCAGTGCTCGATGCGCTGGAAGGCGCCCTCGATGCGGGGGAAATGGCGCAGGACGCGGTAGCTGCGGTCCAGGGCCAGGCCGCGGTACTCACTGATGTCGGTGAATACCGGCTTGCCGCTGCCATCGCGCTCGGGCAGCCAGACCACGCCGTCGGGGCCGAGGATCACGTCCTCGTCGGTGTAGCGCGGCACACCCTTGCTGGTGCGGCGGGCGACGCAGCCGTGGGACAACTGCCAGCCCATGCCGAACAGGCCATTGCTGACCGTGCTGCGGTAGCTCAGGGTCAGTGCAGGGGCATAGCCGCGGCCCGGGGAAACCGGCAGGGGAATATCGAAGGAGGCCGCGCCCGAGGTCCCGACTCCACCCCAGCCGCTGCCGATGCTCTGGATCGCTCCGCCGCCCTTGGGCAGGGCGGGAACTGCGACTGCGGGTGCCTGATCCTGCATGACCTGTGCTCCATGACGCTGTCCTTGGAGCAAGGGTGCCTTGTTCGCGCTGTTTCGTTAACTGGCAAAAATGCTAGGTAGCGGGGATATCCATGTCGTTCAAGGCGTACCGAACAGTGCCGTCCAATAGATCCCGGCATCGCTTTTCGGGTCGGTGGCATAGGCCGCGCCCAGTTCGCGCAGTTGCGGGTTCATCAGGTTCAGGCAATGCCCCGGGCTGGCCAGCCAGCCGTCGACTACCTTGCGCGGGCTGTCGAGCCCGGCGGCGATGTTCTCGGCAATGCGCTGGCCGCTGTAGCCGGCCAGTTCGGCGCGGTCGCCGGGCGTACGGCCTTCACGGTCGATATGGTCGAAGAAGTTCTGGTTGGCCATGGCCCGGCTCTGGCCCTGGGCGGCACCGGCCAGGGTGTCGTTCCAGCTCAGCGCGGGGGCGGCGCTCATCTGCTGCGCACCGCACAGGCGGGGCTGGGCGCGGGCAGCGTTGACCGCTTCGAGCAGGTTGCGCCCCTCGCTCTGCCAGTCGCCCAGGCGCGCGCTGAGCAGCGGACGGGCGACCACGATGCGCCATTCGCGGTCTTCGCGGCTGACGCCGATATCGACGAACTGCGGATCGAGCACCACCTGGCAGAAGCTCTCGCGGATCGCCTGCATGGCGGCTGCGGCATCACGCGGGCCGGACAGGCTTATGGCCTGGACATTGACCATCGGATAGGCGACCCGGGCCAGTTGCTGTTGCAGGTCGCCCATGCTGGTGGCCGACAGCACCAGGCGCGGGTCGCTGGCCAGCGGCGGCAGCTCCAGCGACGCCTGGTTGGCGCAGGCCTGGGACTGGTTGCGGTAGGCGTTGATCGAGTCGATCAGTTGCGTTTCTTCCGATGCCCGGGCCTGGCTGGCGAACAGCGGCCCGAGGCAGAGCAGGGCGAAGCAGAGCATGGAGGAGCGGACGCGCATTTGAATCTCCCTTGGGCGGAACCCCGTGGCTGCTGGCGGGCCTGGCGGGGTTCCTGGTACATGATGTCCGGCGGGTCCGCGCTCATGGCCCGGCCGGTGTCCCCGATGGATTGGGGAATAAACGATGAAGAATGGCGTGCATGGTAGCCAGATTGGCCTGTGCCTGTCGTCTTTGTCCGGCATCAGGCCGTTTGGGTTCCCCGCGACCTGTCAGCGCGCCGCGCCATTTTGCGGCTTGTAGAAGACAAATCGACTGGTCCGGGCGGTTTCCACGAAGCTTTTACGCCAGGCGGGAGCGGCCTGGAAGTCGTGGAAATACAGGGCGCCGTGGGTGTTGTCGGGCAGTTGCCGGTTGAGGGTCTTGCGCGCGATTTCCTTGGCCTGGAGGTAAGGTTCGTCTTCCTTGATCTGGTCGGCGCGGCCATCGCACCACCAGGAGAACTGGCAGGCGTGCTGTTCGGAGCCTTGCTTGACCACGGCGCAGACGGTATCGGGGAAGCCCTCATGGCCGAGGCGATTGAGCACCACGTTGGCCACCGCCTGCATATCGGCGGCGCTGGCGCCCTTGGCTTCCCAGTAGATGGTGCGTGACAGGCAGGTCAGGGTGTCGTCCAGGGCTGCCTCGCCGTTGGGGTCGACGGCCTTGGCTTCGGTTGGGGTCAGGGTGGTACCGGGGGTGGGCTTGGCCTGCACGGCGACCGCGTGTTCCAGGGCTTCGGCTTTCTTCTCGGCCTGGTTGGCGACGGGGTCGGCGGCATTGGCGCCGAGGCTGAGCAGGGCGGTGAGGCAGAGGATGGTCCACGAAGCGTGCATGGCCGCAACTCCAGGTTAAGTACCTGATGTATTGACTACGGCTGAAGTTCAATGATTCCGGGGTTGCCGCCGGACGGTAGCGGTTCGGTTGTTTTCGCCAGGAGGGTTTGTGTTGTGGTTGATGGCCTCATCGCTGGCAATGCCAGCTCCCACAGGTCTTTTGCCTGGCCCGGATCCAGCGGCCGACCGGGGTCCTTGTGGGAGCCGGCGTTGCCGGCGATGAGGCCGTCAGCCTCGACATCGATCTTGCTGGCCGGGTTGTTCTTGCCGGCCTCATCGCTGGCAATGCCAGCTCCCACAGGTTCTTGTGCCTGGCCTGAGTCCAGCGG